>DASUPR010000165.1:0-12121 GCA_036281015.1 Pyrinomonadaceae bacterium | reverse complement strand
AACTTCATCGCCGAGATCTCGGGCGGTCTGCACTTCCAGAGAGCCAACACCATTCCGCGTTCGGTTGACCAGCCGCTCATCACTGACAACTTCGCAGTGTTGAGAAACGGCGGCGTCTTAGTGCCGGTTCAGACCGGGGCTACCTGTCCGAACTGCGGGACCACCGGATTCATCGATTTCGTAGATGGCCGCGGTGGTTCATTGCAGCGCAACTTCGTACGTGGTCCGGGCTTCGGTCTGTTCTCGACCCAGGAACGCAATCGCTACGAGTTCAACGCCCACATGCAGAACATCGTGGGTGGCGCTCACACGATCAAGTGGGGCTTTGAGTGGAGCCGAAACGACTACAACATCGATACCCGTTCAACCGGTCCGTCGATCACCTATCCGTTGGGTGCGGGATTGGTCAACAGCCCCGCGGGTTCAGATTCAAACGTGGTCAACGGAATGCGTATCACCAACAACTGGCTGGTCTGCACCGTTCGTAGCGGCGCAATCACCTGCCCGAATCAAGCGGGTGTGGATCGTGCATCGGCCATTCCGGGTGCAACCCTGGCCGCTTTGGGCCTGACCGTCAATGGCACGCCGACCGCCATCTCCACCGCTGAAGCGTTTGGTAATCCGTTCATTCTTCGGAACACCACTCGCGTTCGTGACTTCCAACTCGTTGGCGAGACATACACGAACGTCGAGAGCTTCTACATTGGCGATGACTGGAAATTCGCTCGCAACTTCCAACTGAGCTTTGGCGTTCGCTGGGATTACCAGCAGTCATACTCGGATGGTGGCGATACCTACCTGAAGTTCAACAACTTTGACGATAACGCTGCGCCGCGCTTTGGCTTTATCTGGGATTTCACCGGTAAGGGCAAAGGCAAGGTTTTCGCGAACTACGCGCAGTTCATCGAGGTTCCGATTCCGTTGGACGTCAACGTTCGCGCAGGCGGCGGCGACGTGCAGACCGACAAGAACTTCAACGTCAACAGACTGAATGCACCTTCCGGTTCGATCATCGTTCCGGGCGTCGCGGGCGGAGCCACCAACCTGGGTTCCCATGCAACACCGGCCGACCCTGGTCTGAAACCGCAGAGCATTCGTGAAATCACCGGCGGTTTTGAATACGAAGTTGGTGGTGATGTGGTGCTCGGCGCGCGTGGTGTTTATCGCGCAATGATCAACGTCATCGAAGACGGTTCGTTCGACGATGGCGAAAACTACTTCATCTTCAACCCAGGCCGCATTGGCCCTGGCACGACTGAAGAAGCAGCCTGCGCTGGCGATCCGTCAGTGGGCCGCGCTCCTCAGTGCTTTGGCCGCGCTCAGCGTTTCTATCGCGCAGTCGAGTTCACGGCGAACAAGCGATTTACGAATAACTTCCAGTTCATCGCTTCTTACGTGTTCTCGAGCCTGATCGGAAACTACGAAGGCCTCTTCCGTAACGACAACGGACAGTCTGACCCGAACATCACTTCGTTGTTCGACCTTCAGAGCCTGCTCGAAAACACTTACGGACGTTTGCCGAACGATCGTCCGCACCAGTTCAAATTCAACGGCAGCTATCGCACGCCGTGGAAACTCCTGGTCAGCGGTAACTTCTATGCGCAATCAGGTGTGCCGTTCAACCAGCTGGTTCCGCATCCGATCTATGGCAACAACGAAGGCTTCGGCGTAGTCCGCGGAACCGCAATCGTTCCGACCGTCTCCGCTTCTGAGCCTGGTTTCCCGAACGTCGTCGACAGCATCGGTTCGACCCGAACGCCGACGACGATGAATCTCGACTTGGGTGTTTACTATCCGATCCGCGTTGGTGAGGGTAAAGAGCTCCGTCTGACTGGCGATTGGTTCAACGTATTCAATAGCCAGCGTGCAGTGACTCTCGACCAGACCTTCTCGATCAATAGTGGCGTCGCGGGTGTTCCGCCAGTCGTCAATCCTTTCTGGGGTTCGGCGTTGCTGGTGCAGCCTCCGTCATCGTTCAGATTCGGCGCCAAGTTCACCTTCTAGTAAATTGATTTCCGCATAGGCATTGGCCCTGCGGTTTAGGGGAGAGGCGCCCACAAGCCCTCTCCCCTTTTTCTTTATGAATTGGTTTTTAAGCTTGATCTTCGCCCGCTTCAGGAGTTAAATCTGCAAACCTCAAGAGTCTTGCCAAGGAGGTTCCAAATGCCACGTCTGAAGTCTCGCCGCGGCCGCGCTGAAGTTTACTTTCTGCTCGCAATCATCTGCGTCTTGCTCTTACCGGCGGCGGTTTCCGGCCAGGGGAATGGTAGAGCCTCCACGGGTACCGGCGGCATTCATCAGATCCGAGGCTACGTGTTCTTCCCTTCAGGCCGGCGCGCTGAAGGAACGATCGTAGTCAGGCTGCAACCGATCAATGGCGGTGAGATCACAGTCATTCCCGACAGCAGCGGCTCGTTCATCTTCGCTCAGTTATCGCCTGGCCGTTACACGGTCATAGTTAATGCCGGTGACGACTACGAGGTTGCGCGCGAGAGCGTCTACATCGACACGGACCTGAACCTTTCGCGAACTGGAGTACGCGCTCCCAGCACCGCTCGCCGCGAAACGGTGATGATTCACCTGCAACTGAAACGGGGAACGACTGCGAAAGCCGGCGTGGTGAATGCGGCGCTTGCCGAAGTACCGGAGAAGGCGCGCAAGCTGTTTGAGAAAGGTTTGGAACACGCGCGCGCGGGCGATGCCCAGAGAGCTGCTGAGAGCTTCAAACAGGCAGTGGATCTCCATCCGAAGTTTCCCATCGCACTTAACGAGTTGGGTGTGCAGTACCTGAAGCTCGGTCAGAAGGACAAAGCGATCGAAACGCTCAAAGAGGCTGTGAAACTCAACCCGGAAGCGTATGGCCCGCGGCTGAATTTGGGAATCGCTTATCTCGAAGCGAAAAAGTTTCCCGAAGCCGAAGAGCAAATACGCGAGGCCCTGAAACGCAATTCTGCCTTGCCGACGGGACACATGTATCTCGGCTTGTGCCTGGTGCGTCTCAATCGGTACGACGAGGCTGAGAAGGAATTGTTACTCGCGATTGAGGGAAGCAATAACCAGTTGGCAATGGCCCAGTATTATCTTGGTGGGATCTACTGGAAGAAAGAGGAGTATCCGAAGGCTGTCGAAGCGCTGGAATCTTACCTGCGATTGACTCCCAACGCGCATGACGCCGAAAGGGTGCGTGCTACAATCAGGGACCTGCGCAATCGCACTCCTCATTAGTTTTTGACAGAGAAAGGAAAGCAATCATCATCATGCCCAGCAATAGCTCATTCGCCCGTTTCTCAATTTGCAGACTCGCTCTTGTGATCTCCTTTGCGTTGTCGGCCGCGGTGTCGGCGTACTCGCAGGGCGTACTGCCCGGCAGTTCACGCGGCCCGAACACCGGCAGCGGCAACAACACCATCCAGGGACGTGTTCATTTTCCTTCGGGACAGTCGACCGGCACGGTAAAAGTCAATTTGGAGACCACCAGTTCGTTTGGCGCTTCGTCGTCTACCGCTACCGATCAGGACGGCGTGTTTCGTTTCAATGGACTCGAGCCCGGTAATTACACCGTGGTCGTGGATGCGGGAAACCAGTACGAAAAGGCCCGTGAGCCGGTGGTCATCTCTACAGAATCCCGCGGACGCCTCGTGCAGGTAGCCATTCAACTGCACCTCAAAATCGACGCTTCCAATCCCGCGTTTGCCGGTATCTCGGAGAAGGCGTTGAACCTTTATCAGAAGGGCACGGCGGCGGTGAAGAAGGGCGACAGCAAAGCAGCCGTCCAGTTTTTCACTGAGGCCATTGCGGCTTATCCGAACTTCCCGATGGCGCTCAGCGATCTCGGCTTCCAGTACATGAAGCTAAATCAGATGGACAAGGCCGCCGAGACTTACGAAGAGTTAATAAAGTTGAAGCCCGCGGACCCGACTGCCCATCTCAACCTCGGCATCGCGCGCTACAACCAGAAGAAGTTTGAAGAGGCCGAGACCCACTTGCGCAAAGCCGTGGACTTGAAGGCTACTGGTCCAATGGCCCATTACTACCTCGGTATGACGCTCGTCAGCCTCAAGCGCCACAGCGAAGCGCTACCCGAGTTTGAAGCGACCGTCGCGAATGGCGGCGAGAATATCGCGCTGGCGCACCGGTATCTCGGCGGGCTCTACATGAGCGCCAACAAGAATCAGCAGGCCGCTGACGAATTGGAGAAGTACTTGAAACTCGATCCGAAGGCTCCGGACGCGGAACGGATCAAGGGAACGATCAAGGATTTGAGAAGTAAGCAGTAATCAACTGCGTTTCAGATCCAGCAGGTGACCAAGTTTTTCTTTCTTGGTGCGCAGGTAACCGGCGGCGTTTTCCGTCGCGTCGACTTCAATCGAAACGCGCTCGACGATCTTCAGTCCCGACTCTTCGAGCGCGCGTAGTTTGAGCGGGTTATTAGAGATCACTTTCACCTTGCACAGGCCTAGGTCGTAAAGGATCTCCGCACACTGTTTGTAATCGCGCAAATCGACTTCCAGCCCGAGCCTCACATTAGCTTCGACGGTATCGGCGCCCTGGTCCTGAAGCGCGTAAGCGCGAATCTTGTTGACGATGCCGATGCCGCGTCCTTCCTGTTGCTGGTAGACGATTGCGCCACGGCCCTCCTGGTTGATCATCTGCATCGTCTGGTGTAACTGGCGCCCACAGTCACACTTGGTCGAACCAAAGACGTCGCCGGTCAAACACTGCGAATGAATCCGGACGAGCGTCGGCACATCGCGCTGCATCTCGCCTTTGAATAGGACCACGTACTCTTCGTTGGTGGTCAGCGAGCGATACGCCGCGATACGAAAGTCGCCCCATTCGGTGGGCAAATTGGCGACTGCGACGCGTTCGACGGTGCCCGTTTCGACCTCGTCGCAACAGGTTCCAACAGCCGATTTTTGTGATGACCTTATTTCCATGGCTGCTACCAGCAGGGTTATCAGAGTAAAATTGGGTTGGGCAATTATAAAAGGAAGAGATAAGGCCCACAAGCGAACATGACCAGTCACTACGACGATACAGATTCGCCGACCCAGGTAGGGGAGATTTCCGGCGCCGAGCATTCCCGCATAACCGAACGCCGGCCCGTGCTCATCGCCCTGGGCGGAGAACTGCTCGCCGCGCCGATTCCGCTCGAACTTCCGGACGTAACGCTGGGCCGCGCGCTCGATGCACACGTTCGTATTAACGATCAGAAGGCCTCGCGGCTGCACGCGTGTATCAGCACTGAAGTCGATCCCAATTCAGGCTCGACCCTGTTCAAGGTCAAGGATCTGAACTCGACCAACGGCACGCGAGTCAATGGTCGTAAGATTACCGAAGCCGTGCTGAACCACGGCGACAAGATACTCGTCGGCAACCAACTCTTCCGTTTTGAGCTTCTCGACGAAATCGATCGCGCTTTTCAACAGCAAATACACCGGCTCATCGGTCACGACGAGTTGACCGGTCTGCTGTCGAGCAAATCTTTCTTCACTGAGCTGAGACGCGAAGCCGCACGCGCCGAAGAGCTTTCGCATCCGTTCTGCGTCCTGATGATGGATCTCGATCATTTCAAGTCCGTCAACGACAACTACGGCCACATGGTCGGCAATCGAACGTTGCAGGACATTGGCGTGATCATTAAATCTGCGTTGCGTACAGGTGACGTGGCGGCGCGTTTTGGCGGTGAGGAGTTTGCCGCGTTTCTGCTCGACGCTGACTATCTGCAAGGACTGGTCGCCGCTGAGCGTGTGCGCCGCGCCGTCGAACAGGCAGTATTCTCGGCCACGGCAGATGCCGCGCATCCAAGTGCGGCGCGTTTTCATCTGACCGTGAGTATCGGCGTCGCCTGTTATCCCGATGACGACCGCGACCCGATCCGGCTGGTCGAGCTGGCCGACTCGGCGCTCTACCGCGCCAAGCGAAACGGGCGCAACGTGACCTGCGCTTATCGTCACTCGCTGGCGTTGAACGAAGGCCCGCTGCGGCCGCGCCGCGAGTAAGGCCGCGACTGACTTTTGCAACAAACCATGGCCATGGACGTGTAAACGTTCCCATGACCTCATTTGCGATTACTTCAACGAGCCGTGTATCCTTTTTCGCCGTGAATAGTGATTTAAATCTGGCGTCCAAACCATTCAGTAACCGCCTGCTACCGTGGGCGCTGACGGCTATCATTCTGTTTGTCTCGGTTATCGGGCTGGTGGTCGTAGTACGGCTGACAACCGTCGCCAACAGCCAGGCGCAAGCCCTGCAGTTGGACATCAACAATCTGCGGCAACAAGAGCAGGGCCTCTTAAAGAACGCAGAAGCGGTCAAGAACCAGCTCACTCCCGAACAGCAGCAGGCTGTTCCGGCAGCGCATCAGTTGGTCGACCGCAGAAAGTTTTCCTGGTCGAGATTGCTGGCCGACCTCGAGGCTTCGCTGCCGCCGAACGTGCGCGTGTCGCGAATCGCCGTGCGCGACGTGACCACCCAAGCCAATCAGACGGTCGCGGAACTCGAGCTCGCGGTGTTTACGAAGAACCCTTCCACGATCACCGACATGATCTCGGCGATGCACCAGGACGGAATCTTTCAGCCTGAGCTGCGCGGGCAAACGCTTCAGAAGGGGCGTGGCGAATCCGGAACGGAGTATGAGTTGTACGTGGTCTACCGTCCGAAGTCGAGCTATTCGAATGAGAACGTCGCGGAAATAACTGAAACCGAGGTGTCGAGATGAGCGCAGAAGTAACCACCGCACCTCGATCTCAATACAAGCAACGGCTGAGCACGTTCATCCAGTCACGCCGCGGCAAGATGTTTGGCATCGCTGAAGTGGCTGCACTTGCCGGCAGTTGTTTGGTGCTGCTGCTCGTCCTGCTCAGTTATCTCTATTTCCTGGTGCCGGCGCGTTCGCGTGTGTCGTCGCACGAACAGGATAAGGCGCGGCTGCAAGCCAATCTGCAAACGCTCAAAGGCGTAGTCAACAAAGAGCAGACCACGAAAGAGCAGGTCGATCGAATTGCTGCGAGCCTCGGCGAGTTTGAGTCGGGCTACTTGCTGCGACAGGATGAGGGCCGGTTGGATTTCTATGACGAGCTCAATCAGATCATCGTCAAGAACAACCTGCGGAATACCTCAGGGCCGACGTACACACCGCTCGACGCGCTCGGAGCAGAAAAGACAGTGGCGGGCAAATCAATCACTACGAAGTGGCAGAGTTTTTATCCCGGCATCGCGGTGATGGTTACGGTCGAGGGACAATACCAGGACATTCGACGTTTCGTCCGCGACATCGAGCGCAGCAAACAGTTCGTCGTCATCAATCAGGTGGAATTGCAACGCGCGAACGAGAACAGCGCGGCCGCCTCGGCTGAGGAAGCTGTTTCGAGCCCGGGCGGCTCGCTCATCAGCCTGCAATTGAATCTGGCGACCTACTTCCAGCGCGACAACGCAGCCAACACTAACGCCCAGCCTCAGGAATAACCGCAATGCAAGCAATTGATTTAACCAAACCCGGCGAGAAGAAGAAGTTGATTGGGGCGGCCATCCTGGGCTTTGTCGCTCTGATCGTTTTGTGGTGGGTGTTTTTCGGGTTCGGCGGCAGCAGTAAGACGAATACGCCTCGCGCTACGGCCTCGCCGACGCCGGCGCGGACCACGCGGCCGGGAACGCAGCAGGCCGCGCAACCGGTATCGCCCGAGGTTGCCAATCTGGCAGTGTTTGCGCCGATCGATTACACGCCGTCTTCTTACAACGCCCCGGAAGCACAGCGAAACATCTTCGCGTACTACGTGCCGAAACCGAAACCCTCGCCCGTCATCCAGCAACCTACGCCGTCGCCGCCACCGCCGCCGCCGTTGCTGCTCGCTTCAATGTCTCCGTCGAACGTCTACGCGCGCAGCGCGGACTTCAAGCTGGAGGTTGCAGGCGACAAGTTTACGCCGTCGACGAAGATCTATTTTGACGGGCGAGAGCTCCAGACGACTTACATCAGCCCGCAGCAACTCGCAGCCAACGTTTCCGCGGCGCTGATCGCCGCACCGGGTTCACGCAACATCGTGGTGCGCACTCCGGACAATAGTCTTTTCTCAGCGCCGCTCATGATGACTGTCGCGGCGCCGCCTGTTCCCAACTATGTCTATGTCGGCATCATCAGTCCGAACAATCGCATCGACGACGTCGCGATCGTTCAGGACAAGAGCAACAAGAACATCATGAACGTTCATCGTGGTGATTTGTTGAGCGGAAGGTTTCGTGTCACCAGTATCTCGGATAAAGAGTTGGTGATGATGGACACGAATCTGAAGATCCCGCACAAGCTCGCGATGACCGAAGGCGACAAGAGTTTCAATAATCCTTTGACGCGTCCAACGCCGCGAGTTGAGTCTGAAGATGATGAACCTTGAGACTATGACCGACCACAATATATGCGGGTCGAGCTTCGTGCGGTCGCCGCGGCTCTCGAGCATGGATCTGAGCGCGAAGAGACGAGCGAAGGGACGATCTGAGGGCGGCTACACCCTGGTCGCCTTGCTCGCGCTGATGAGTGTCGTCGCTTTGTTCGCCATGGCCGTAGCGCCCCGAGTGCAGCAGCAAGCACAGCGTGAACGAGAGAAGGAAGCGATCTTTCGCGGTGAGCAAATCGCCGATGCGATTCGTCAGTATTACATCTACACCTCACAGGTAAAGCGTCTGCCAGGCGAACAAGCATTACCATCTTCAATGGAAGACTTGCTTGATGGTCTACCGAAGCCAGGTGGATCGAAGAGTCTGCAAATCCTTCGTGCATCAGCCGCGCGCGATCCATTAACACTCGATGGTGAATGGCGTTTTGTTCGTCCACGATCGCAGGCATTGACGGAGTTTCAGCAATCGATAATGTTCTACACCGGTAACTTCATTCCTCAGCCACGCGACGGACAACTCGTGCAATTACAGCAGTTAGCAGTCCCTCCAATCGCCAGCGTGACAAATTTCGGAACGCGTCCGACGCAGAATAATTCATCGACTGCGGACGATGTTTCGAGTGGTCCATTCATCGGCGTTGCGAGCCGAAGTAAGAATGATTCAGTAATTACTTACTACGGCATCGAGCGTCACGATCAATGGATCTTCACTCCGTTGTTCCGCAACTAGAGTTGGACCACCGCTTCGCGTTTTATCCTTTCTCCAACTGATCTCAACTGAGCACCACTCGCAAAATAGTCGACACTTCTTTGTCTGTTCCTGTGAGGTGGACCAGCTTGACGAGAGACCTCTTGATCGCGCGAGCGAGCTTCTCAAACGGCGCTCGACTCGCACTCAACACGCGAAAAATATTTTTTGTGATCGAGTAATAAGTTATTGACATCGGAGGTATTTGCGTTTATATAGCAAGATGTTGTGCGCCGTTTACTCTAGCCCACAAGACAGAAGTAAGCACAGTATCTTGTGGTCATGAAGAAAACAAAAACTAATCTCGAAAGAAGGAGCACATAGAAGCTATGGCAACTAAAAAAGGTGGAAAGAAAGCAGGGAAGAAGGGCGGAACCAAGAAGGCCGCGAAGAAGGGCGGAACCAAGAAAGCCGCAAAGAAGAGATAACCCGAACCAGCAGGTCACAGCACGTACCTTCCACTGGCGCACACAAACATCTGAGGCCTTCGGGGCCTTACAAAAGAAACGACGAGATCTTCAAGCGAAGCTCGTCGTTTCTTTTTGTTGTTGCTCGCGAGTTGTTTCCTCAGCGCCAGTCAGGTGGCTCCAACTTCGACGGGACGTACGCGTAAGTTTGATCGCCGACGCTTTCGTTCGTCAGCGCGAGACTCTGATCCACTTGCCGGTGCACTAGCCTTCTGAATTCCAATTCTTCACTCGCATCGCGAAAGACTCGCTTCGGCACCAGGGTTATCGACGTCCGCGCGGGGTCGTTGTACACGAGAACGTACACGGACTTGTTTTCCACTACACCCTTGTACAGGCTCCACGCCAGCTTCGAATCGACCTGCGCAGTCTTCACCGCAACGCCCTCTTCCGAGAACGTCAGCAGGAACTCGTCGCGCATTTTCGGATCCTTACGGAAGTACCTTCGCGGCGCGTCGATGAGGCCCGCGTACGCGAACGACGTAGCGACCAGGAGGCCCAGCGCCAGTGCAGCCCAGAGCGGAAACGCGAAGTCCCCGAGCAGAGAGATCATGGCGATGCCGAAGATGACCAGCACCAGAATGACGACCACCCGCGCCAGGAGGACCTTGTGGCCGAGTAGTAGTAGCCGCGTCGCGGCAAGATATTCTGCTTCCGTATGGGTAAACTTTACTTGTATTGGTTGCATAACGTGACTCGCTGAAGATAATCGAGTGAGGGTAGGGCGGTAGTTACGATAACACAGATGAACGCGCCTGGTGCGCTTTTCGTCGTCAAACGTATGGTCTCAGTGGCTCTGGTAGAACCCGAAATTCCACCGAACACCGGTAACATCGCCCGACTCTGCGCGGCTACCAATGTCCCGCTGCACATCGTCGGCGTCACCGGCTTTCGCATGGACGACCGTGCAGTGCGCCGTGCCGGTCTCGATTACTGGCCGCACGTGCAACTCTCCAGACACACAAACCTCGAGTCGCTGCGTCAATCACTGCCCGATGCGCGGTTCGTCTATCTCACCACCAAGGCCGATCGCGTCTACACCGATTGGGCGTTTCAACCCGGTGATTGCCTCGTCTTCGGGCCGGAGACACGCGGCTTGCCCGAAGAACTTCTGCGCCAGAACTGGGACAACTGTCTCAGGATTCCGATGTTCAATCCGAACGTGCGCAGCTTGAATCTCGCCACTGCGGTCGGTATCGTGCTCTACGAAGCACTGAGACAAACGAACCACGGGTTGCTTTAACTCTGCTGATGTCCGAAAGAAAAAACATACGTAACATCGCAATCATTGCGCACGTCGATCACGGTAAGACCACGCTCGTCGATGCCATGCTCCGCCAGTCGGGCACCTTCCGCGAAAACGAACAGGTGCGCGACCGCGTGATGGATTCCATGGATCTCGAACGCGAGCGCGGCATCACCATCATGGCCAAGAACACCGCCGTTCGTTACCGCGACGTGAAGATCAACATCGTCGACACGCCGGGACACGCGGACTTCGGCGGCGAAGTCGAGCGCGTGCTGAAGATGGTCGACGGCGTGATGCTGCTGGTCGATGCGGCTGAAGGTTGTCTGCCGCAAACGCGTTTCGTGTTGCGCAAGGCGCTCGAAGCGCGTCTGCCTGCGATCGCCGTCGTCAACAAGATCGACCGCAGCGATGCGCGCCCGGAAGAAGTGGTGAACGAGATCTACGAACTCTTTCTCGATCTCGACGCGACCGACGAACAGATCGAGTTTCCGATTCTCTACGCCGTCTCGCGCGAGGGCACTGCCAAACGCAAACTCGATGACCAGTCGAGCAACCTGCAACCGCTGTTCGATCAGATCGTCGAGACGATTCCGGCGCCGCGCGAACTCCGCTCTGATTCACTCCAGTTGCTCGTCGCGAATCTCGACTACAACGACTACGTCGGCCGGCTCGCGATCGGCCGCATCTTCTCGGGCGAGATCAAAGTCGGCGATCAGATCACGGTCGTGAAACCGGATCGCACTTCGCACAAGACTAAAGTCTCGCAGCTCTACGTGTTCGAAGGTCTGAAGCGTGAGTCGGTCGATAAAGCGAGCTTCGGTGAGATCGTCGCGCTGGCCGGCATCGAAAACATCAACATCGGCGACACGATCACGTCAGTCGAAAATCCGCATCCGTTGCCGTCGATCGCCGTGGACGAACCCACGATCGCGATGATCTTCGGCGTCAACAACTCGCCGTTTGCCGGACGCGAAGGGAAGTTCGTTACGTCACGACAGCTCAAGGAACGTCTCGACAAAGAGATCCTCGGCAACGTCGCGATCAGAGTCGAAGACACTGAATCGCCCGACCAGTTCAAGGTGTCGGGACGCGGCGAACTGCAACTTGCGATTCTGATCGAGATGATGCGTCGCGAGGGTTACGAGCTTCAGGTCTCGAAGCCCGAAGCGATCACGCGCAACGTCGACGGCCAGCTTCTCGAGCCGATCGAAGCAGTGGTGGTGGACTGTCCGGACGAGTTCATCGGTGTGGTCACCGAAGCGCTGGG
>DASUPR010000164.1:0-8322 GCA_036281015.1 Pyrinomonadaceae bacterium | reverse complement strand
AATTGCCAACCGCGGCGAGATTGCCGTTCGCATTATTCGCGCGTGCCGCGAGTTGGGCATCGGTACGGTTGCGGTTTATTCCGAGCCGGATGCCGAGAGTCTGCACGTGCGCATGGCTGATGAGGCGGTGTGTATTGGTCCGGCGGCGTCGAGTCAGAGTTATTTGAAGATCGAAGCGGTGGTTGCGGCGGCGGTGTCGACGAAGGCGGAGGCTGTTCATCCGGGTTATGGATTTCTTGCTGAGAACGCGGGTTTCGCGCGTGCTGTTGCGGCAGCGGGTTTGACGTTTATTGGCCCGCCAGCGGAAGCGATGGAAGTGATGGGCTCGAAGACGAGCGCCCGGCGAGCGGCGGTTGATGCCGGTGTTCCGATCGTGCCGGGTACGGTTGAGGCGCTGAACTCATTTGCGGAAGCCGAGAAGACGGCGGAGGAGTTTGGTTATCCGGTGATGTTGAAAGCCGCGGCGGGTGGCGGCGGCAAAGGCATGCGGCTCGTTGCTGATGCACACGAGCTTCAATCGGCTTTTGAAACGGCGCAGACGGAAGCGGCGGCGGCGTTTGGTGATTCGTCGTTGTATTTGGAGAAGGCTGTAGAACGGCCGCGTCACATCGAGATTCAGGTCTTTGCCGATAATCACGGGAACGTGGTCCATCTCGGCGAACGCGAGTGCTCGATTCAGCGACGACACCAGAAAGTGGTCGAGGAGTGTCCGTCGCCGATAAACGATCCCGACTTGCGACGGCGCATGGGCGAAGAGGCGGTGAAGACTACCCGCGCGGTTAATTACGCGGGTGCGGGCACGGTTGAGTTTCTGCTGTCTGACACGACGCGTGAGTTTTACTTTCTCGAGATGAACACACGGCTACAGGTCGAGCATCCGGTTACAGAGCTTGTGACGGGTTTCGATCTCGTGCGCGAACAGTTTTTGGTTGCTGCGGGCGCGCCGTTGTCGTTCACGCAGGATGACGTGAGCTGGACGGGCCATGCGATCGAGTGCCGCATCTACGCGGAAGATCCGGCGAACAACTTCTTCCCTTCACCGGGAACGATCACGCACTTGCAGGAGCCGCTCGGACCGGGTGTGCGCGTCGACAGCGGCGTACGGCGTCTCTCGGAAGTGTCGATTCACTACGATCCGATGATCGCGAAGCTCGCCGTCTGGGGCCGCACTCGTGACGAGGCGATCGCTCGGCTGCGGCGCGCGCTCGACGAGTACGAGGTCGCGGGAATCACGACGACGTTGCCCTTCTTCCGCGAGATCGTGCGCGACCGGGAGTTTATCGAAGCCCGGCTCGACACCGGTTTCATTTCACGCTTCAACGAGCGCCGTACTGAGCCACAAATTTCTCAGGAAGATTCCGATCTGGCTTTAATCGCCGCGGCTCTCCACTACACGAAACACAAAACACAAATCCCCGCCCAAAAGGCCGTCAGCAAATGGAAACTCTCAGCACGTGAAACTCAAAGCAATCATCGGTGAGCACGAAGAAGAGGTGGGATTGGAACTCGCCGGCGAGCGAGTTTCAGCACGGATTGGTGCGCGTAGCTACGAGCTCGAAGCACGCGAGATCGAAACGGGCGTTTATCTCTTCTTTCTCGGTAATAAAGTGCGAGAGGTTCGCGTTGACGACAAGATCACGATCGTCGATCCGCGCCGGCTGCGCAGTGGACAAAACTCCGGCGGGCATCATCACGGCGTCGCGCAGATCTTTGCGCCGATGCCGGGAAAAGTGGTGAAGGTTCAGGTCGAAGCCGGCGCCACGGTTGAGAAAGGCGTTGGCGTGGTAGTGGTCGAAGCGATGAAGATGCAAAACGAAATGAAGTCGCCGCGCGCGGGCGTGGTGGTTTCGGTTAACGTGCAGCCGGGCGACACGGTCAACGCCGGCGATGTGCTGTTCGTGTTGGACTGACGGATTATGCGGATCTTGCTTTGGGATATTGACGGAACGCTGATGCGCTCTGTCAGAAACGGCGCTTACAAGGATTACACCATTCCGGTTTTGGAAGAGATCTTCGGCACCGCGGGACGTTTGGCGGAAATGCGCGTCTCGGGGATGACCGACTTGCAGATCATCTTCGAAGCCCTCGCGGAAGCTGAAGTTTCACAGGAACAGATCGTTTCGAAAATCGATCTACTGACCCGGCGGCTCACTGAAGAAGCGCGGCGTGTGACCGGCAACGGCGTGCCGTTCTTTCAACTGCTGCCGGGTGTGCGCGAGAGTTTGCAGGCGCTACACGAACATCCGCGTTACCGTTCGGCACTCGTGACCGGCAACATCAAACCGATGGCCCAACTCAAAATGGAGCTCATGGGCCTGGAACAGTTTTTCACTCTGCCCGGCGCGTTTGGCGAAGAGTCTCACATCCGCCGCGATCTTCCCGCTCTCGCAGCAGATCGAATTCGTGCTCAATTGGGCGTCAATGTCCCTCCGGAACACTTCATCGTCATCGGCGACACACCAAACGACATCGACTGCGCTCATCACTTCGGCGCCCGCTCCGTCGCGGTCGGCACCGGCCGCTTTTACTCACGCGAAGAGATCCTCGCCTGCGAACCGGACGCAGTCCTCCCCGATCTGTCTGACACCGATCTCGTCTTGTCGACGCTCGACAAACTCTAAATGCGGTGAAAGCCTTTTTTGATGTCGTGCATTTTGAGGCGCAGGATTATGGGACGGCCGTGTGGGCAAGTCGTGGGTGAAGAGGTCTGCAACAGGCGATCGATGAGCCAGCGCATCTTTTCCGGCGCCAGCGGCATGTTCACTTTGATCGCGGCGTGACAGGCGAGCGACGCGGCGATTTCGTCGCGCAGCGTTTCGGGTGCGTTTACTTTCTTCTCTGCGTCAACCGTTTCGAGCAATTCGGACAGCATGTTGCGCGCCTGGCCGGGCGGCAAGTCCGCGGGCACTGCTCTAATTGCGACGGTGCGTCCGGACAAACGCATCAACTCAAATCCGTATACTTCGAATTCCGGCGCGAACTGATCGAAGACTGCTGCTTGTGCCGGAGTCAGATCGAAAGTCTCGGGCACGAGGAGTTGCTGCGACTCAATGCGGCGCTCGGTTTCGAGGGCGCGATACTTGTCGAACAGGACGCGTTCGTGTGCGACGTGCTGATCGATCAGCAGCAGGCCTTCGTCGTCGGTCGCGATGATGAAGCTCTCTTCGAGTTGGCCCAACGGGCGGATGTTGTTTGAGAGCGTCTCGGGAGAAACCTGGCTCACTAACTTCTCGGCGTTGTTAACCGGCGGCAATTTTACCGGCGCAGTACGCACCATCTCCTCGATGTCTCGCGCGATCTCATCTCCCGACGGGAACGGAATCACAGTCGCCGGAGGCGGAGGTGGAACGAACTCCATACGTGGTTGAGGAGGAGGAAAGGAAACCGCTGCGCTCGCAGTCTGAATTTGTGGAATCTGTGTCTGTGGTATTTGTGTTATCTGTGGTTCGTAGTCGTTCCGCGCCAGTGCTTCCCGAATGGCTTCACGAACCACATCCGCAACAGCCGCTGTGCGCCGGAAGCGCACTTCCGTTTTCGCCGGATGCACGTTCACGTCGACTTCTTCCAACGGCGTCTCGACGAACAACAACGCTGCGGGATAGAAGCCCTGCGGCAGGATCGAGCGATACCCTTCCGTCAACGAACGCCCAATCATGCGATCGCGAACATAGCGGCGGTTCACAAAGAAGTACTGCGCATCGCGCGTCGTGCGCCGATCGCGCGGCGCCGAAACAAAACCCGTGACCCGGGCCAACTGCGGATCGCCGCCGTCAACCGCCAACAAGTTTTCCAGAAAATCCGCCCCGAAGATCTGGTACGCACGCTCGCGCAGATCTTTCGCCGCCACCGCGCGAATCACGTCGCGCCCGTTGTTCACAAGCGTAAACGCAATCTCCGGATGCGCGAGCGCGTAGTGCGTCACCAGGTTCGTCAGGTGAAAGGTTTCAGTCGCTTCAGATTTCAAAAACTTGCGCCTCGCAGGCACGTTGAAAAACAGATCGCGCATGGCGATCGTCGTGCCGCGTGGATGCGCCGCGTCTTTCACGTCGCGCATCTTGCCGCCTTCGATCGCGACGCGCGTTCCGGCCGCTGCGTCTTCGGTGTTGGTGATCAGTTCAACCTTCGCCACCGACGCGATCGAAGCGAGTGCTTCACCGCGAAAACCGAGCGTGCCGATCGCGATCAGATCGTCAGCGGCGCGAATCTTCGAGGTCGCGTGACGTTCGAAAGCCAGAATCGCATCGTCGCGCACCATGCCTTCGCCGTCGTCTGACACTTTCAACAGGCGGCGGCCGCCGGCCTCGATCTCGATCGTGATGCGCGTGGCGCCGGCGTCGATCGAATTCTCGACGAGCTCTTTGGCAACTGAAGAGGGCCGCTCAACGACTTCGCCCGCGGCGATTTGATTGGCGACGTGATCTGCGAGGACGCGAATTTTGGACACGGATTTTACAGATAAACTATTTGATGGTCGTTTGAGCCGAGATTGATGGCGTTGAAGATCCACTCGATCACGTAGGCGCCGTGGCGCGACAGCAGCGACGTGATGTTGATGTGTCGTTCCTGCAAGTCTTTGTTGGGATAGAGCTGGTCGAAAGCGCGTTGCAACTGCCGGTGAGCGGCTTCATCGCGGGCCATTTGCGCGCGCACGAAGCGGGTGCGCAGTCCTTCGAGCTGGTAGTTGATCTTCTTGCGGCCGGTATCGAGCGCGCTCGCGAGTGTTGGATCGACAGACTTCAATTCGTCGCGCAGGCGATCGAGTTCTTCGTTGATCTTCTCTTCCGTGGCGCCGAAGCGTTTGGCCGTGCCCGCGCCGAGATACTCTTCGACGACGCGCTTGATGACGGGTTCCATGCCTTCGAAAAAGTCGGCGAGTGTGAGGCCGTATCTTTCGAGCGTTCGGCCGGTGTGGCGTTCGATCATGGTCAGACTCGAACGCGGCAGAATCGGTGTCGCCGGGCGTTCCAGCAAACGATAGACTTCGGCGGTCTGTGCGAAGTAAGCGATCTCGGCGGCGCCGCCGTAATAGGCGATTGTCGGTAACAGGTAATCCTGGACCACCGCGCGCAGGGTCACGTTTGGACTGAAACGTTCGGGCGTTTCGCGAGCCATCGCGGCGAGCTCCGCGGCCGTGTATTCGGTTCCGTTTTCTTTCGTGCGGTACTTGCCGTTATCGCCGCGCGCGAGTGCGTGTCTCGCGCCGGTCTCGTCGTGGAGAAAGAGCGGAAACGAGTTTGCTGTGGCGAGCACCTGTGCGTGATAGCCGGCGGCCTCGAGCTCGCGGCTGCGTTGTTCGAGAGCGGAGCCGATCTCGGCCGCACGCTCGGCGGCTGCGGCGTAAAGCGGCGCGGCGAGTTGTTTAAGTTCCTTGTCGAGCGGATCGAGAAAAATCAAACCGTAGCTGCCGATTAGCGACGTCATCATCGTCGCGAAAGCGTCGGCGTACGCGCGGCCCGGCTTCCACGCGTTCTGCACGAGCGTCTTCATGTCGGCGGCAAATTCCGAAGCAGGCGAGAGCTCGAAGAGTTGATCGATGACCTCGGTGATCGACTCGTCGAGCACAACGCGACCGACCGGTTGTGCTTCCTTATGCAGATCGGTCTTCACGTTGACCTGCTTGAGCTGGCAATCGCGTCCGATGAACTCAGCCAGCGCGACTTCCGCAAAGTCGTGATCCTCGGCGGCGATCCAGAAAACAGGAACGGCTTTCGTCCCGCGCTGCCGCAAACAGCCCGCGAGTTTCACTGCTGAAAGTGCTTTGTAAATCGTGTAGAGAGGTCCGGTGAACAAACCGGCCTGTTGGCCCGAGACGACCGCGATGCTGTCTGACTCGCGCAGCAGGTTGATGTTGTCCAACGTTTCCTGACCCGCGCCCCAACGCGCGTTCATCGCGGCGAGTGCATCCGCGAGCTTGTTTCGATCGACCTGTTGTGCCGCGAGCACTTCAGGGATGCGTGGCTGCAACTCCGTATGCAGACGCACCGCGGACGGATAGAACCGCCGCAACGCCACCGGATCGTTCAGATAGTCAAGAAACAGACGCGTCATATGAGGAACGCGTTCGAATGAAAGAGTCTCAACGCGTAGTCCAGACTCTTCAGGGGTGCTGTAACAGGCAGGTTCGACTGTGCTCAAGAGATTAAAGGCTCCTGCGCGACATTCTAACCCGCGGCCTTGGCGTCCGCTAGCAGCCGCGCGATCTCGGCGCGGGCGCTGTCGTCGGGCGCTCGCAGTGGAGCACGGACGGCGCCGCCGTGATAACCGGCCAGATCGAGCGCGGCTTTCAGACCGCCGATGCCGTATTTCGTGGTGACTGCGGCTGCAAGCGGCGTGAGTTTGGCTTGCAGCGAGCTCGCGCGTTGCTGGTCGTCGCGATGGAATGCGTTGAAGACTTCCAGACAGATTTCCGGCACCACACAACCCACAGCGAGAATCCCGCCCGTAGCTCCGGCCTGCAACGCGTCGAGTAAGATCGTGCCGTTTCCGGTTAACACCGCAAACTCCGGCGGACACAGTTTCACTGTCTGAGCAAAACCCGCGACGTCGTTGGAACTGTCTTTAACACCGATGATGTTCTCGTGTTCGCTCAGACGCGCGATTGTTTCGGGTTCGATCTTGATCCCGGTAAGCGCCGGCATGCTGTAGAGCAACACCGGAACGGACGACGCATCGGCAACGGCCCTGTAATGATTGATGAGCGCGTCCTGCGTTATCGCTGCACGGTAGTAATGCGGAGTGAGGACCAGCACGGCGTCGGCGCCGCACTGGACCGCCTTGCCGATCTCCGCGATCGTGCCGCGCGTGCTGTGTTGCCCGACGCCCGCGATAAACGCGCCGTCGGCAGGAATCTCGGCGCGGGCGGCTTCGAGCGTGCGCAAGTACTCACTCTCTTCGAGGTGCACACGCTCGCCGGTTGAACCCAACAAGACAAACCCGGAGATGCCCGCCTGTCTCCACTTGCGAATGTTGCTTCTGAGCGCGTCGAGATCGAGCTCCTCAGTGTCACTGAACGGAGTAACAGTCGGAAGCAGTATGCTGCTCAGGCCGCGATCGGCTGAGGAGCGCTCTTTTGTAGTTTGCCGTCCACCCACGTCATTCTCATTTCGAACTGGAAGTCTATGTTTACACTGTTTTCCGTCACGTTCAAAACGATCGACAGCGCCTTGATAAGGTCCGTCGGGTTCGCGGTGAACGCGATCTGAAATGAGAACTTGTTGTCAGGATCCTGGTTGTTGTACTTCACCTGGAACGTCAGGGTGCCGGACTTGAAGACAAACTTACCTTCGACTTTGAGGTCGTAAGTGATCGTCTGGCCGTTCTTGGCGAACTGCGCCTGGATCGTGAGCATGTTCTTGTCGGACCAACGATACGCGGCGGACAAGTTCATCTCGAGGTTTGTCTTCGAACCGTCGGTGTGCTCGATCACCCAATCGGCGTTGAGCGTAAGGCCGCGGTTAGCGCCGGGTCTGATGCTCACATTCCCGCTCACCTTCGCGGTGAACTGCTTCTTGGAATAACCGAGAAACACGTCCCAGTTTGCTTTACCACTGTTCCACGTGTGCTGCCCGTTGATCGTAAAAGCGAACTGGGTTCCCTGCTCGTCGGCAAAGTAAGCCAGGCCGGCGCTGACGGCTTTGAACTTTCCGGCGAATCCGAGAGTGACCGTGGGCTTGTTGATGTCGCCTTTTACCTGCGACACAAACACGAGCTGGTTGCCTTTCAGGTCCCAGTTGCCGACGAACTTCATGTCGGCGGCGATCTTTTTAGTTTGTCCGTTTGCGAGAGTGTTGGTTGTGCTCGCTTTGAACCGCAGCAAGTCGTTGGCCTTGAAAGGCGTGATGTCGTGCTTCAACGCGTCAAGACTCGCAACGCCGCTGTCGCCTTTGACCTCGGCAGTTCCGCCGCCGGTGAGATCGATCACGAGGTTGTGGGTCTTCTGATCGAACCGCAGACCACCGTAGAGCGTGACGTTGCGCTGCATCGCGGTGCCGTCCGGGTTGATCAGTGAATAGACGATATCCTGCGCGTCGTCGATCTGGATCGAGCCGAGGAACGTGAAGGGAGCGGAATCAGCGCCGCCGTTCGCCGCAGCCGGAATGACGGCTTGCAATTGGTTTTGAGGATTGAAGCTGTACTTGACGGGCACCGGCGGCTGGGCTTGTCCGTTTATGTCGTAGCGAATCTGATTGTCCTTCGGCTCGTTCGCGAGCGGTTGAGTTCTCCACGTTCCTTTCGGCGTGGCGTTCACGAGCACTTTTCCATCCGGTCCAAAGACTCTGGTTTCTCCGTTAAAGTTCAAACTCAAGCCGTTCATGATGTTCT
>DASUPR010000163.1:0-4217 GCA_036281015.1 Pyrinomonadaceae bacterium | reverse complement strand
GTCCTCGTAATAATCAGCGCAACATCCGGATATCAGACGCAAACGATCTCATTAGACTCGCCGGACCAGTTAAGACCGGTGAACGTGAAGATCGAAAACGTCTCCTTCAAAGGCCGCAAGGCCCTTCGCGTGAGCGACGCCGCACAGGCCGGACTCGGCGATGAAGGCCGGCTTGTCGTGCTAACGAAGACCGATTTTCAGGACGGCATCATCGAGATCGATCTCGCCGGCGAGCCGGGGCCGAATGCTGCTGAAGGCGCGCGTGGATTCGTCGGCGTCGCCTTTCGCGTGGCGCCGGACCAGTCGCGGTTTGAGTGTTTTTACCTGCGGCCCACCAATGGGCGTGCCGAGGATCAACTACGCCGTAATCATTCGGTGCAATACATTTCGTTTCCCGGTTTTCCGTGGCACCAACTCCGAAAAGACTTTCCCGGAAAATACGAAACGTATGTCGATCTTCTGCCGGCAGAATGGACCAAGGTAAAGATTGAAGTGCGCGGCGAAAAAGCGCGCCTCTACGTGAATGGTGTGGAGCAGCCGACGTTGCTCGTCAACGACCTGAAGCAAAAACCGAGTAAGGGAGCAGTGGCGTTATGGATCGGAACGGGAACCGTTGCGCATTTCAGTAACGTGCGGATCTCGAATTAGAAATTACTGCCACTTAAAAATCTTCAGCGCGACCACGAAGCTGACGACAAACCAAAACAGCAGGATCGCGATCGGCATCCAGTTGGACGCGAGCGACGTGCCTTCGTTCATCAGCGCGCGGAGCACGTTGTTCAGCGCCGTCAGCGGCAGAACCTGGATGAACGGTTGCAGCACTTGCGGAAATCGTTCCGACGAAAAGAACGTTCCCGACAGCAGCCACATCGGCAGCATGATGAAGTTCATCAAACCCGACACGCCTTCGATCGTCGTCGGCCGCGCCGCGACGAGCAATCCGATCCCGGAGAAAGTGAAGCCTCCGAGTATCGTTACTAAAATCAGACTCAGCCATGACCCACGCACTGTAAAATCGAAAGCCACCATCGCGAAGATAGTCACCGCCGCGACTTCAAGCACCAGAAACACGAGTCGCGAGAGCATGAACGAAAGCAGGTAATGCGAACGCCGCATCGGCGTGGCCGCAAAGCGTTTGAGAATCTTTCGCGAACGCGCGATGACGACGGTAAAGCCCAGACCCCACAAACCACTGCCCATCAGGTTCATACCGATCAAACCCGGCACCAAAAAATCCACATAACGAGCGCCGGGCTCAGTGACCTTCTGTTCACCAACCTTCGCGACGTCGGTTCGTCCTTTACCGCGTTGCAGCACGTCGTCGACGAGTAATCTCGCCGCGCGGCTTTCCGGCCGTGTTGGATCGAAACGATATTCAAACGAATCGTTCTGCGGTTTGACGACGATCGACACCTTGCCGCTGCGCAACGCTCGCGCTGCTTCTTCGGGACTCAACACAGACGCCGTTACCTCAGGAGACTGCGACAAGATGTTGGCCGTCTCGCCAACCTTCGGGTTCGTCGCGCCGGCTTCGGCTTCAATCGCCACGAGCGTTTTGTCCGGCGCCGTATTGCGAAACGCGATCCCGAGCGCAAACGTCATCAACACCGGAAACACAAACACCCAAAACACGGCTTCCTTCTCGCGCAAGAACTCGCGCACGCGCGTCAACGTCAACTCAACCAGCGGATGAAGCTTCTGCGAAGACTTCACTTCACCACCAGGCCCGGCAACCAGTGTTTCTTTCGCTTCAGCCATCGCGCAACATTCTCCCGGTCAAACTAACAAACACATCCTCGAGCGTCGCCTGGTGCGTCGTGAGCGTAACAATCTCTGACTGCTGGCGTTTGATTTCCGCGAGCAATGCGGGCAGTGCGATGCCGATCTCGGAAACGGTGAGCGCGTAAACATCGCCTCGTTTGTGCAGATTTGTGACGGCGGGAAGATTGGTTAACTCATCGTCCGCCAGCCCATTTGTCACGCTGAATTCGATGACCTGATCCGCGCCGAGCGATTCGATCAGTTCCGCAGGCGTGCCGAGCGCGATCACTTTGCCGTGGTCCATGATCGCGACGCGATCGCAAAGACGCGTCGCCTCTTCCATGTAATGCGTCGTGAGCAGAATCGTGCCGCCGCCCTCGCGAAACTTCTCGACAATGTCCCACAGCGACAGCCGCGCTTGCGGGTCGAGCCCCGTGGTCGGCTCGTCGAGAAACAACAGCTCCGGATCGCTTACGAGCGCGCATGCGACTGCGAGCCGTTGTTTTTGTCCACCGGAAAGTTTCCCGACGCGCGCGTTTCGTTTTTCTTCGAGACCAACCGTGCGAATCACCTCATCAACACCGTGACCGCGCTGGTAGAAACTGCGAAACAGCCGCACCGTTTCCTCGACCGTAACCTTCTCCGCGAGTTGCGTCTCTTGTAACTGAACGCCGATACGTTCGCGCAGTGTGCGATTGTCGCCGCCGTTCCAACGCTGGCCCAACAACTCGACACTGCCTTCATCCGCGGGCGTGAGTCCTTCGAGTATCTCGACAGTCGTCGTCTTGCCCGCGCCGTTTGGTCCAAGCAGACCAAAACACTCGCCCGCGAACACTTCCAGATCGAGCCCGTTCACGGCAGTAACATCCGTGAACCTCTTGATCAGCCCCGTGCAGCGCAATGCAACGCGCTGCGTTGATACCCCCGTTGACATAAAAGGCTTATCCCGTTTTCAAGAGCATAACTGCGTCACTGCTACTAAACATTCCCGCAACGCAACCCGTCATCAGCGTCGCGAGTGTCGCCGCCAGCAACGCTCGTAAACCCAGACTCGCGAGATCGTCCCGACGCGAAGGAGCAAGCACCGCCGTGCCGCCGACAAAGATCGCCAGCGCCGCAACGTGCGCAAAACCGCAGAGTGCGTAACTCAGAATCACCACGGTTCGCGGGTCAGTGATCTGCCCGCTCGAAATCAGCTCCGCAAGATGGTTGTACGAAAAAACTTCCGTGAGAATGGTCCGTTCGCCCAACAAGCGCGCGGCCACCGGCACGTCTGCCGGCGCAATTCCAAGCAGAAACGCAAACGGATAGAACACCCAACCCAGAATCCTCACAAACGAAAGCGGCTCGCTCATCCCCAACCACGAACTGCCCGCGCCGAGTATCTTGTCAATCAACGCAACCAAACCAAGAATCGCGATCAGCAGCGCCGTGATTCCCGCCGCCAGTTTCAAACCATCCATCGATCCTTCGATGATGGCACTGATCAGATTTTTCGAACGGCTCGACTCATCTTCCGGCGGAACACCTTTGCGCGTCTGCGGCGTTTCAGTTTCCGGCACCAGCAGCTTCGCCATAACCACTGAAGCAGGAATCGCGATGATCGAAGCCGAAAGCAAGTGCCCGGCTATCTGCGGAAACACGCCCGCGAGAAACGCGACGTAAACTCCGAGCGTGCTCGACGCAACCGTGGCCATCCCCGTCGCCAACACGACCAGCAACTCCGAGCGCGTCATCTTTTCCAGGTAAGGCCGCACGACGAGCGCGGATTCCATTCCAACAAAGATGTTGGCGGAGCCGCAAAGTGCTTCGGCGCCGCTGATCTTCATCGTGCGATGAAACAGTTTGGCAAACAGCCGCACGAGTACTTGCAGCACGCGGAGGTGATAGAGCACCGCGGTGAAGGCGGCGAAGAAGATCACGACCGGCAGGACCTGAAAAACCAGAATAAAGCCGACCGATCCCTGTTCGCCCGGACCGGCCGCGAGTGGTCCAAACAGAAACGTCGCACCGCTTCGCGACGCGTTGAGTAAGACGAGCACCGCGTCGTTGAGCCAGAGAAAGACTCGATGCGAAACGGGCAGACGGAAAACGATCAAGCCGATGATGAGTTGCAGCGCAACTCCCCAGGCAATCGTTTTCCACGCGATCTTGCGGCGGTTGGTAGAAAGCAGCCAGGCAATCCCCGCAAAGACTATGAAGCCCGCGACGGACGTCGCGCGAAGAATCATTTCGTTCCTCTATCCCGTTATTTGGTGGCGCGTAAGATTACGAGATGAGAGGCACGAGTGGCAAACTCAGGGCAAGACTCTGATGTCGCTCTGAAACCGTGGATCGACTTCGAAGTGATCCGCAAACTGGCCGCTGAAACCCGTCACCTCGATCGTTTGGCCCGGACTGAGACCACTCACGTCGATGCCCGTCGAAGCGCAAACAAATATGTGGACTTCGCCGGA
>DASUPR010000162.1:0-7859 GCA_036281015.1 Pyrinomonadaceae bacterium | reverse complement strand
ATTTCGGCGACGGAGGCGGCTTGGGGAAGGTAGGTTTCGATGACGGCGATCTCCGCCTGCTCTTTGTCGACCAGTTCCTGGCGCCCGGCTTTTTCATACTGCTCGATCGAGTCGCGACGCTGTTTTACCAGCGAGCGTAATAGCTTTTGAACTTCGTCGTCATCCAACTCAGAACCTTTTTCGATCTTGCGGTTCATCATCGCCGCTTTCACCATGCGCAAGGTTGAGGTGCGCTGCGCGTCCTGCGCCTTCATCGAGGCGGTCAGGTCCGAGATAATCTGTTCACTAAGACTCATCTTCCAAAACCTTTCTGCCGTTGCGTTTTAAGTGCCCGTTGGCTTTCGCGAGGTACGCGCCGAGAAAACGTCCGGTGTGCGACGCCGGGATGTCCATGATCTCTTCGGGCGTTCCGATACCGACGACATAACCCCCGGCATCGCCACCCTCAGCGCCGAGATCGATGATGTGGTCGGCGGTTTTGATCACGTCGAGGTTGTGTTCGATAACCAACAGCGATCCACCCGCGTCGATCAGCGCGCGAAAGGCCGCGAGCAATTTGTTGATGTCGTCGAAATGCAGTCCCGTGGTCGGCTCGTCGAAGATATAGAGCGTCTTCGCGCCAGTCCGCTTCAACAAATGCGCGGCGAGTTTGATGCGCTGTGCTTCACCGCCAGACAACGTCGTCGCCGACTGGCCCAGTCGCAAATAACCGAGACCAACGTCGTCCAGCACGCGCAGACGGTTCGTGATCTTCGGAACTTCGCGGAAGAAGTTGATTGCTTCGCGCACGGTCATGTTGAGCACTTCGTGAACGTTCTTGCCGCGATAGCGCACGTCGAGGATCTGCTGCTTGAACCGCGTGCCTTTGCACTCCTCGCACACCAGCTCGATGTCCGCGAGAAACTGCATCTCGACGGTCACCGTGCCGTCGCCCTGGCAAACCTCGCAACGCCCACCCGGCAGATTGAATGAAAAGTGCGACGGGTCGAAACCGCGCGCCTGTGCTTCGCGCGTGCCGGCGAAAACCTCGCGTATCGCGTCGTAAACCTTGATGTACGTGACCGGATTCGATCGCGGCGTACGGCCAATCGGCGACTGGTCCACCAGAATCACGTCGTCGATATACTGCCCGCCTTCGAGTTTCTGAAACGCGCCGACGTGTCCCTGCCAATCGCCGCGTTGTTTCTTTAGACCCGCGTAGATACAGTCGTGAATCAACGTCGACTTCCCGGAGCCGCTCACACCGGTCACGCAGACGAGCATGTCCAACGGTATCTCGACGTCGATCGACTTGAGATTGTGTTCGGACGCGCCCTGGATCGTGAGGCGGCGTTTCTGCGGCACGCGGCGTTGTTTGGGTTCCTTGATTTCCGCATCGCCACGCAGATAACGCGCGGTCAGCGAGGCTTCGTCAAGCAACAAACCGTCGAAGTCGCCTTCGTAAATCACGCGTCCGCCCAACTCGCCCGCTGCCGGACCAATGTCGAGAATGTGATCCGCCGAGCGCATCATCTCCGCATCGTGTTCGACGACGAGCACGGTGTTGCCGATGTCGCGCAGGTTTTTCAACAAACGAATCAGGCGATCGTTGTCGCGCGGGTGCAAACCGATCGAGGGCTCGTCGAGCACGTAAAGCGCACCGACCAAAGACGAGCCGAGATTTGTGGCGAGCTGAATACGCTGCGCTTCACCGCCGGAAAGTGTCGAAGCGAGACGATCGAGCGTTAAATAGTCGAGGCCGACTTCAACTAAAAACTTCAATCGCCGCCGCACCTCAAACAGGATTCGTTCAGCGATCGCCGTTTGCTCGGTCGAAAGCTGCAACGTATCGAAAAACTCCGAAGCGTCTTTGATCGACAACGAACACAGCTCCGGCAACGTGCGCGCCCCAACCTTCACATCGCGTGCTTCCTGACGCAAACGTCCGCCGCCGCAATCCGGACACAACGTGTACCCGCGATACTTGGACAAAAACACGCGCACGTGCAGCTTGTATTTCTTCGTCTCGAGCCAATCAAAGAACCCGCGCACACCGCCGAACTCGGCGCGTCCCTCGATAATCGCCTGCTGGTCCGACCGCGAGAGCTGATTGTACGGCACGGTCATCGAAATCTTCTCGGCCCGGCAGAACTGTTTCAACTCCGACATGGCCCATTCGTGCTGCGGCTTGGTCCACGGTTCAATTGCACCATCTTTCAGCGACAGCCCCGGATTGGGGATTACCAAATTCAGATCGAGACCGATCGTGTTGCCGAAGCCCTGACACGTCGGACACGCACCGTAAGGATTGTTGAAACTGAACAACCGCGGCTCGGGCGTCGCATAAACCGTACGGTCGTAGCGGCATTCGAAACGTTCGGAAAAGCGCAGCCGTTTTGGCTCTGCTTCGGCTGTCTCGATCACGGCGACTCCGTGTCCCTCTTGAAAACAGATCTCGAGCGAATCGACGAGCCGCTGTCGAACGTCATCACGCGCCGTCAAACGATCGACGAGCACAAACACGTCTTTGAAATCGCTGCGCGTGTAATCGTCGGGCGAGTTGAGATCGATCACGCGGCCATCAGCAACCAGACGCGTAAACCCACGTTGCATCAGGCTCATCACGTGGGCCGTGATCGATTGGCGCACTGACGCAGACGCGCGCCGCCGCGACGGCTTCTCAGTCTCTTCATCCGTCCAAGCCGTTCCCGCTCCGGCCGGAAACAGCACGTAAAACCTCGTACCCTCCGCCAACGTGCTGAGCACTTCCTCAGCGGCCGACTCCGGCGAGTCGCGCGACACCAGCCTTCCACACACGCGGCAAAACGTTTCGCCGACACGCGCGAACAGCAGTCGCAGGTAATCGTAAATTTCGGTTTGCGTGCCGACAGTCGAACGCGGGTTACGCGTCGAGTTCTTCTGCCTGATCGCAATCGCGGGCGCGATACCGCTGACCTCGTCGACGTCCGGCTTATCCATCCGTTCCAAAAACTGCCGCGCGTACGCCGACAACGACTCGACATAGCGACGCTGTCCCTCGGCGTAGATCGTGTCGAAGGCCAGGGAAGACTTGCCCGAGCCACTCACGCCCGTCACGACGGTCATCTGGTTGATGGGGATGGAAAAGGAGACGTTTTTGAGGTTATTAACTCGCGCTCCCCTTACTTGTATCGATTCTTGCGACATGGACAAACGACGAATAATAGCCGAAAATGCGCGCGATATGAAAACCTCTCGCTTTCTGCTGCGCGGATTCAGGCGTCCGCGCGAAATTGCCTGTTTCGCTCTCGGCAAACTCGAACGCCAGGTGCTCGAAGAGACGTGGCGGCTCGGCGAAGTGAGCGTGCGCGATATCCACCGCGCATTTGAAGAGCGGATTGCTTACACCACATTGATGACCACGCTCGACCGGCTCTACAAAAAGAACCTGCTCGAACGGCGCAAAGACGGCCGCGCGTTTTTGTATTCGGCCATCGTGTCGCAGAACGAGTTTGAGCGCGGCATCAAAGAAGACGTGGTTGACGGTCTGCTCGGTCACGGCGCCGATGAAGTCGAACCGGTGCTGGCCTGTATCGTCGACACGATCACCGAACGAGATCGCGAACTGCTCGACGAGCTCGATCGCCTCGTGCAAGAGAAGAAACGCGAACTCGGTCGAACCTAACGGCCATGTACACATTCCTCTGTATCACACTCGTACTTGCCCTGCTGCTGACGATCAACGCGACGGCGACGATTGCGTCCGCCGGCGCCGGCCGTCTCAGCAAGCACTGGCTACGGAAGTGTTCGGCGCGTACGAGAGCAGAGATTCTTTTCGTGATGCGGATTGGACCACCAGTGATCGCCATCGTCGCGATCGTCGCGTTCATGATTCCGTCGTATCTCACTTACGAACCACACCACACCGAAGAAGTCGTTAGCTGGAAACTCGGCGGACTCGCAGCGCTCTCCGCAATCGGCGTGGCGCTCGCGTTTGCGCGTGGCGTTCGTTCGTGGCTGGCGACGCGTTCGCTTTTGAAAGAATGGCTCGCATCGTCGACGCCGATTCAACTCGACGCGATCAAAGTCCGGACGTTCGTCTTCCAACACCCATTTCCGATCATCGCCGTTGTCGGCGCTATCCGGCCGCGACTCTTTATTGCCGCTCAGGTGCTGGAGTCGCTGAGTGAAGAAGAGCTGGCCGCCGCGATCGATCACGAGTACGGACACCTTGCCGCTCACGACAACTTCAAACGATCGGTGATGCGGATCAGCCGTGCGGCGCTGTTGCTTATTCCGTGCGGGCGATCGCTCGATCGCGCGTGGAGTGATGCGTCGGAGTCAGCCGCGGATGAATACGCGGCGCAACGCAGTTCGGTGGTCGCGCTCAACCTCGCGTCGGCGCTGGTTCGTATCGCGAAGATGATTCCCAAAGGCCAACAGCAGATCATGCCCGCGTCGGTTTCCGCTTTTCTCGCGGGCAACGACGATGTGCCGCGCGTGAGAGTTCGCGTTCGCCGCCTGGTGGAACTCGCGGGCGGCGATCCGCGGTTGCTGGTTAGCAGCGCGCCTTTGGTTCGTTTCCTGCCGTGGACGGCGCTCACGGTTTTAGTAGTTATCAGCGTGATGATCGAAAGCCGCCCTCAAGTGCTTGCCGCTGTTCATCAACTCGTCGAACACGTCGTGCATTTCCTCAGTTAAGCCCCCCGAAGCTAAAGCTAAAAAGATTACGACGGCTGGTAGTAGTTCAGCCGCGGCTATATTGTCGTCGTCCCTATTGTTCGTGGGACCCCTCCCAGGAAACTTTATGAAACGATTACTCACTCTCCTGCTGTATTGCGTGTTTGCTTCGGCTGTTTCGGTGATGGCTGTGACCGAAGAGTCTGAAGGCAGGATCAAAGGCACGGTCAAAGATTCCAACGGCGCGATCGTGAGCGGCATCGACGTCTCACTGCTGCTTCCCAATCAGGCGGTCGTGCGAGCAACGGTTACCGACGCGGAAGGAAGCTTTGCGTTTGACGGCGTTCCGGTCGGCACTTACGGAATCAGCATCGATCACAAAGGTTTTGTGCGGCATCGTTTGGCTGTTCACGTAACGTCAGGCGAAACACGCGAAGTGAGCATCGTGCTGGAAGTGGACACGATCGTGGAGAACGTCACGATAACGGCTGAAGCTGGAATGGTGGCTGATACACGCAAGGTTGAGACGCAGGTAAACCTCATTCCCGAACAGGAGATCTTTGAGCGCGCACCGGAAGTCGTGGCCCAGGTTGTCGACGAGGAACCGGGTGTGAACCTGCAACGCACGAGCCCTTCGTTGAGCGCGGTGTTTGTGCGTGGGTTGACTGGAAGAAACGTCGCGGTGTTTGTCGATGGCGTTCGTTACACGACCAGTGCGCAGCGCGGCGGTGTCGGCACGTTCTTCAGTTTGATCGAACCTTCGTCTCTCGAGACTGTCGAGATCCTGCGTGGTCCAAACAGTTCGCAATACGGCTCCGACGTTCACGGCGGCGTGGTCAATTTCATTTCGCAGGCGCCGCGTTACGGCAACGTCGACAGCGAGTTTCACGGCAAAAGCAACCTCTTCTATACCTCGCCGACGAACGGCTTTGGCGGCAACACGCTGTTCACTTACGGCACGCGTACCTACGGTCTGTTGCTCAACATGAACGGGCGCCGCATCAGCACGCTCAAACCGGCAGACGGTCTCGAGCATCACGCTGCGGTTACACGTTTTCTTGGGTTGCCTTCAGATGTTTTTGGCACGCGTCTTCCCGACACCGGCTTCACTCAATACGGCGCCCTGACGCGCGCGAGTTTTAATCTCGACGAGAACACGCAGTTTCTCGTCAGCTACGCGCGCAACCAGCAGGACAACGGCAAACGCTACGACCAGTTGCTCGGCGGCGACGGCAACAACATCGCCTACCTGCGCAACCTGATGACCGACACGTTTTACGTCCGTCTCTTCCGGCAAAATCTCGGTTTCTTCGACAACGGCTCGTTCACGTTTTCTTACAACGGACAGCGGGAGGAACGAATCAACCAGGGCGGCAACGGCAATCCGGCCGGCGCGATCACGAACCAGCGCGAACGGACCAATGTTCTGGGTTTCAATTTCTATCTCGACAAACAGATCGGCGACCGCAATACGTTTGTGTTTGGCGCGGACGTGTATCGCGACAAGATCAAAGCCCCGGCGTTCACCACTGACCCCGTGACGAGAACTGTCACCAACTCACGTCCGCGCATTCCGAACGGCGCGCGTTACTTGTCGTACGGCTTTTACGCGCAGGACAACTTCAATGTGATTCCCGATCGTTTGCAGATCAACGCGGCGATACGTTACAGCGTCGCGTCGTACGTTTCGCGCGCGGCGAATTCTGCGCCTGGTCCAGACGGCGCGCCGTTGTTTCCGGATGACAGCGCGCGCTTCAGTGCGTTTTCCGGTCGCATTGGCGGTGTCGTTAACGTCGGCGGTGGGTTTGATATCGCGGGCAAGTACACACGTGGTTTTCGTGCGCCGAACACGACCGACCTCGGCATCATCGGTCTCGTCGGAACCGGTTTTGAAGTAGACGCTGAGACTGCGGTCGCACGCGGTGGTTTCATCGGCACAACTGCCGGCGGTGATGCTGTTTCAACCGGTATTCCCGTCGCGCCGCTCGATCCGGAGTACAGCGACAGTTTCGATCTTAGTTTTCGTTACACCAGCCGGCGTTTTGGCGCGGAGTTGACGGGCTTCACCACGAAGCTCGCGGATGTTTACTTCGATCAGGCGCTGGTGCTGCCTTCCGGCGCAACCGGCACGTTCCTCGGCAGCGATCAAATCGTTGCGCAGAACGCCGCGGGACTCGTGTTTGTCGCTGCGGCGCCGACGAGCCCGGTGCTGGTGCGTGTGAACTTCGACGATGCGCGCTTGAACGGCGTCGAAGCGAATGCGCGCGTGCGTTTCAGCGATCACTTCAGCGGCAATGGAAACTTCACGTATATACGTGCGCACAGTTTGTTGAATGGATTGCCGCCGAATATGGAAGGCGGAATTCCGCCGGCGACTGGTTTCGTCAGTTTGCGGTATCAGCCGCGTTCGCGTTTTTACGTTGAGGCTTATTCGGCGATGGCGGGGCGGCAGAATCGTCTGTCGTCGCTCGATCTGGCGGATCGTCGCACTGGCGGCGCACGCTCGCGCGGCAACATTGAAAACTTCTTCCGCCGTGGCGCCTGTGTTCGTGGTCTCACGACACCGGGGGTTAGCGGCTGCGGATCGGCGGGCGGCATTCTCATTCCAACCGGCGAGACGTTGGCGCAAGTACAGAATCGACTGCTCCCGATCGGAGCGACGATCAACGGCGTGCGCGTCGACAACAACGACACGCTCGTGCCGACGCATCCGTACCTGGCGGGCTACGGTCTGGTTGGCGTGCGCGGCGCGTTTAAGTTCAGCGAAGCGTCGGAACTGTTTGTTGACTTCGAAAACATCTTCGACAAGTCGTATCGCGGGATCAGTTGGGGCATTGACGGCGCCGGCCGCGGCGTGACGGTGCGCTACCGCTATTCCTTTTAGTCCGCTCCTACATTGTCCGACTCGCGCGGGTCCGACTCGCGCGGTTCGTCGTACTCTGCCGCCAACGCGAAGCTACTAGGTCGCTACTCATCTGTCCGGCCTGCACTAACCGTCACCAACGGCTCCGCCGCCGGATGTGTGGCGAGGCTACGCCTCGCCGTAGCTAAGTAAAAAGAGAAGTGGGCTTTGCCCATGGTACGGCCTATGGCCTAAACGTCTTAGGGGCAAGCCCGAACCAGGGGCCTAGCCCCCTTTGTTTTAACTGGACCTTCCTGCGAGGCGTAGCCTCGCCTTCACATCCGGCGGCGAAGCCGTGTCACAAAGGCGACGGCGCGTC
>DASUPR010000161.1:0-6169 GCA_036281015.1 Pyrinomonadaceae bacterium | reverse complement strand
CGGCCTGATCGATTCCGCGCGCCGCAAATTCCTTCTCAACTCCTTCGCGCCCGATCTTGTCGAGCTTGTCCAGGGCGATCAACGCGGAATCGTGTTTCTCCAGCTCTACACCCGCGACAGACAGTATGCCAGTGAGCGCTTTGCGGTGATTGATTCGCACGGTGAAGTCGTTGAAGCCAAGTTTCGTCAGAACCTCACACGCGGCCGAGCAAATCTCCGCCTCCACGATCATCGATCGCGATCCAAGCACATCGACGTCGCATTGGAAAAATTCCCGGTAGCGCCCGCGTGCGGGACGATCCGCGCGCCACACCGGCTGAATCTGATAACGCTTGAAAAACTTCGGCAGCTTGTCGCGATACTCAGCCACCACGCGCGCGAGCGGCACCGTCAAATCGTAACGCAGCGCAAGATCCGCCTCGCCCGTGCTCTCATGCACGCCGCGTTTCAGGATCTTGTAGATAAGCTGGTTCCCTTCCTCGCCGTACTTGCCCGTCAACGTCTCGATATTCTCAACCGCCGGTGTTTCCAGCGGTTCGAAACCGTAGCGCTCGTAGACTTCTTTAATCACACCTATGACGTATTCGCGTTTGCGAACGTCACTTGGCAGAAAGTCGCGCATCCCGCGAGGCGGTTGAGTATTTTGGGGTTGTGTCTTCGTCGAAGGCATTTACTTAAAGATAGAGAACCCCGCGTAAATTACAAACTGGTTCAGGCCGCGATTCGATCCGGCGCGATCGCCGTTTGAGATGTGATGAAATCTCACACCCAAATTCACGGCGCGTTTTTCCGACGTGAAGATGCGAATCCCACCACCGGCTTCGCCTACCAACGCGAGCGTGCCGGCGTCTTCAATCGGCACCGACTTATTGAACCAAAGCAAGCCGCCGTTTACATGCACGAACGGATGCACTTTCGAGCCGTTCGCAAAATCGAGTTGCAGCCCCAGGGGCGTGACACCACCGCCGTACGCTGTTTCGCGTTGAAAAGTCGTGACGCCGCCAACAGTCGTGCGGCTCACAATGGTACCTGTCGCCACGGCCAGCGGCACGGCGTCGAGCGTGTACTGAAGTGCGAGACTATCATTCGCCGCCAGCGTGCGGCCATAGCGGAAGGCGGCGATCACAAATTTGCGATCTTCCGCTTCGTCGTCGCGCAGTCCACCAAAGATCGTCGTCGCCTTCGGTGAAAAACCGGCCCAAAACCCAAACTCATTATCGCCGCGTTTCAGGAGGAACGGATTGTCGTTTGATTGTGCGATTACTGCGGTGTTTATGAAGAGCGTGAAAGCGGTCGCGAAGAGCAGTTTTCCGAAAAGTTGCATTCAGGTCTGTTGTCCTTGTCCTCGTTGTGATTGTTCTTGCAAGTATTCCCGCGTGTAGTTGACGTAGTTCTGCCAAAAATGCGCGAGGTCAGCCACTTCCTTATCGGTCAGCGGCCGCTTTACCCGGGCGGGCGTTCCCATGACCAGCGAGCGCGGTGGAATCACTGTCCGCGGACTCACGAGCGATCCGGCCGCGACCAGCGAAAACTCGCCGATTCGCGCGTCGTCGAGCACGAGCGAACCGATCCCGATCAGCGATCCTCGTTCGACGTAGCAGCCGTGCAACGTCACGCTGTGACCGACAGTGACTTCCTCCTCGAGAATCGTCGGGTGCGTTCCGTTCTGCACGTGAATCACGCAATTGTCCTGAAGGTTTGCGCGATCGCCGATGCGGATGTAGTGAATGTCGCCGCGCACGGTGCAATTGCACCAGATTGAGGCTTCTTCACCGAGATGTACGTCGCCGATAACTTGAGCGCTTGGGTCCACATACGCCGTTGGGTGAATCTGCGGGTGAACCCCACGAAATGGTCTAATCATGGTTTTTTGGATAGTAACATAGAGCCACAGATCACAACGATTGTGCTAAATTGCATCCATGACCCGGCGCTTCCTCTCGCTCATTTCGCTTTTCTTACTCGCAGGCGCGACCTCGTGCAGTGGCTCGCTCTTCAAGGTGAAGCCCGCGACCGAGCTGCCGCCGTTGCCCGCAGACACGCGCAGCGCGGATGCAGGCGGCGTGACGGTTCGCGTGGCGCCGCTGCTCACGGACGAAGAGAGCCAGGAACTGTTTGAAGCGAATCTGCTGCTCGGTGGCGTGTTGCCGGTGCGCGTGCAGTTGGCGTTTCAGAGCGGCGTGCCGGTGGAGCTGAAGAAGGCGCGCTTTCGTTTACGCGACAGTCAGAATCGCGAGTGGAAACTGTTGTCGCCCAAGAGCGCGAGCTCCCACATCCTGAAGACAAACGGCGTCAGGCTTTACAATCCCAACTCGCGCAAACAATTCGAGCGAGAGTTTGGCGCTTACGGAATCGATCTCAAGACGCCGCTCTCTGCCAGCGATCCGCGCCGCGAGGGCTTCCTGTTTTTCCGGACACCAGACAAAAACGCGGTAACCGCCGGACAGCAGCTAACGCTAACTGTCGAACGGTTACCGCAGACCGCTTCAATCACGGTCCAGTAAAACCATCCACAGATTACACAGAGTCTCAGCGTAATCTGTGGATCGTCTGTTTAGCCCCTTGGCCCAGTGGCCCTCACGGTGACTTCCGTTCCGGCCTGAAGGTTCAGGTCGTCTCGACCCTGAACGTATACCGAACCAGCACCAGCGCCAGCCCCAATCACTGCACCGATCGCTGCGCCTTTGCCACCGCCGGCAATCGCACCAATGATGGCGCCGACCGCCGTACCGATCGCTGTGCGCTGCACGGTTTTGTTAGTTTGGTTACTGTCGCGAACCGCGCCTTCGTTATCGACGCGAACCACGTCGCCCTCCGGCGTCCGAACAGTTTCGAGAATGCCGGCAAAGCGATAAGTTCTGCCGTCACGCATGCGAATGCTGTCGAAGTCGAGGGTCATCTGCGAACGTCCTGTGACCCGTCCGCTTCGCTCAACGCTGTTGACTACGCCTTCGATCGTCGCGCCTTCGTACTGGCCCGGCGAGCGAACCGTCATCGTGAAGCGATCGCCCTGGCGAACGCTCTGCGTCGAGAGATCGCTGTTCAGCACCGCAACCAACTGCGTTCCATCCGGAATGACAAAGCTGCCCGCTACTTCACCACTGCCAATCGGTGAATCCTCGCGATTGGTGTCGTACAGGTTCAACTGCGCAACATCGGAAGTCCGATCGTAGTAAGTCCGAACCGTAACCGGTTGGTTCACGCGATCGCTGTAGAGCGTGCGCGTCACCAGCAATTGCCGTCCATTCTCAATCGGATCGAATGTGACGCTGAAATCGTTGGCCCGCTCACCAGTTCTGGTAATCGTCAACACGTCACCCTGGAACGCCCCACGGACTCTGATCTGTCGTCCATTTGGCATTGTCTCAACCTGTTCGCGGCCGTCAGCCGTGAAGTTGATTTGCGGAGCACGCGTTGACGCGATCGTCACCGAAGTGCCGCGACGATCGATCGCGAGCATGTTTGGCGGATCCAGCCGTCTCAGCAGCGAGTCGTAAACGCGCTGACGTTCTGCCTGCGAAAGGTTTCTCGTCGCAGCGTCAACCGCCTGGCGCGCATCGTCGCCGCGGCTCGAGTTGAGACGGAACGTTCCCGTCAGATCGCGGCGCGTGCCGCTATTGTCGCCGTAGTCGGGGCCCGGTACGTTGGACCAGTTCCACGCAACGTTGTAAGCGCTCGCGAGGCGATCAAGATCCCGCCGCAGCGAGTTCCAGTTGTTTTCCGTCTGATACGACAACTGGCGATTAGCGATGTAATTGTTCAGGTAAGATGCCGGGTCGAGTACGTTGCGCACGTCTGAAGCAGTCGACTGGCGACTGTTCACGCGGTTACGCAGTTGGACCAAAGCGGTCTCAAACTCGCTCAATTGACGGCGAGTTTCATCGGCTGAATTACGGTCGGTTACTCGGTTCAGTTCCATGCGGAAGTTGCGGCTGAAAGTGGTCGTCGACGTATTCAGTCGTTGGACCAACTGCCGCATCTGCACGTCGCTCAAGTTGTAGTCGTTAGAGCCGCTACCCGTGCCCCAACTCGCAGTCAGGTTGTAGTAGCCGGCTAGTTGCTCGACATCGGCCCGCAGCGATCGCCACTCGCGCAGCGTTCCCGCGCCGATTCGGTTGTTTACAAAGAAATTATCTATCAGCGCCGCACGGTCCAACACGACTCGCGCGTCACTCGAATTAGCGCGGCCGGTGCCCAAGCGCCTGTCGAGTTGGTTAACTGCAATCTCAAAATCAGAAACCAGGCGATTGAGATCGGCAACGCGATATGCGTTTCGATCCGAAGCGTTTTGCGCCACTCGCTGTAGAGAGTCGGTGCGCGTTTGAATACGTCGCACGACATCGCGAATGGCTGACTGGCTGCCAAACTGGGCCATGCCGGTCGCGGCAAGCCCGGTGAGTACAACCGTCACCAAAATGCCTCTCAATATTGTAGTTCGAGCTGTTTTCATCTCTCTCTTCCTCCTTCGCTCGCAGGTATGCTGTCAAACGTTGTGCCAGTGGGCGAACTATTGCGGAACAGAGGTGTTTTCGTGGAGATTTAGGGTGTAGGAGAGGCGAAAACCGTACGTTCGGCTGACTCGATTACCAACAAATCTGTCTAGGGTTTTGTACCTTTTGGGATGTAGCCCGCGGGCGACAAGTTCCTGTCTTTGTTAGCGGTTTGGCTACAAGGCGGTGCTTATCCCGTGGAGCCGAAGCCGCCGGCGCCGCGTGCGGTTTCGTCGAGATCGTTTACCCACGCTGCTTTCGGTGTAATGATCTTCTCGATGATCAGTTGGCAGATCTTGCTTCCGGCAGGTAACTCGATCGCCGTGTCGCTGGTGTTGTAGAGCACGCAGCAAAGCTCGCCACGATAATCTGAATCGATCACGCCGGCGAGCACGTCGAGACCTTGTTTCGCAGCGAGTCCCGATCGCGGCGCAACGCGCCCGTAAAATCCGTGCGGTATCGCCATCGCGAGTCCGGTCCGCGCTGTCGCTCGCTGGTGTGGTCCAATAACCACATCCTCAATCGAACAAATATCCAGTCCCGCCGCGAACGAACTGCCGCGCACCGGCAGGATCGCTCTTGGATCGAGTTGTTTGAAACGAAGAACGTCCAGTGGCGAGCTCATGATCACATCTTCGGCAGCGTGACGCCGCGTTGGCCCTGGTACTTGCCGCCGCGATCTTTGTATGACGTTTCGCAAACGTCGTCTTCATCAGATTCGAAGAACACTACTTGGGCGACTCCCTCGTTGGCGTAGATCTTCGCGGGCAAAGGAGTCGTGTTTGAAAACTCGAGCGTCACGTAACCCTCCCACTCGGGTTCGAAGGGCGTGACGTTTACAAGAATGCCGCAACGTGCGTACGTGCTCTTGCCGAGACAAATCGTCAGCACGTTGCGCGGGATGCGAAAGTATTCGACGGTGCGCGCGAGCGCGAAACTGTTTGGCGGAATGATTACCGAATCGCCCTTGATGTCGACAAAGTTTCCCTCGTCGAATTTTTTCGGATCGACGATCGTGCTGTTGATGTTCGTGAAGAGTTTGAACTCGTCGGCGCAGCGGATGTCGTAGCCGTAGCTGGACGTGCCGTAAGAGACGATCCGTTTGCCGTCGAGTTCCTTTACCTGGCCCGGCTCGTACGGCTCGATCATGCCATGTTCGGTAGCCATCATTCTTATCCAGCGATCCGACTTTATACTCATTTGACCTCACTCCTCTTGAGGTTCAGTGTGCCGTTGCCTACTGTGAATTTGAAAAAAGCGCCGCCCGCGCCTGCACGCCCGCGCACCGTGCGTTCTGTGATTCCCGGCTTCTCGCGCGACACGAGAGCTTCGTATGTGTTCACGATCTTCCCGTTGAACAGGATGTCGGCGTCGACGTCACCACTGAAGCCGGCAGGCAGTTCGACGTTGAGCACACCGGTAGCAACTCGAATATCGGCGCCGCCACCGCGCCAACTACGCACCGGAATCGCAAGCAGCACGTTGCCTGCAGTGATTGTCACGGACACAGTGCCGCCGGTGAGCGTCAATGCTGTCTCGCTTTCGGTAGCAGTGAGACGCATCGCGCCTTCGACGCCGGAAAGCTTCACTGGTCCATATCCGGCGTTGATTTCGAGATCCGTGTTTGCGGGGACGCGTAGTCGATAGTCGATCTTCCACGGCAGGTTGAGCAGCTTCTT
>DASUPR010000160.1:0-5501 GCA_036281015.1 Pyrinomonadaceae bacterium | reverse complement strand
CGGACGGCGAGTTTGAAATCACGACCTTGCTACTGCCGAAAGGCCCCGCTAGCTCAGTGGTAGAGCAGACGCCGGTCACCGGCGGCCGCGGTTTTGAAATCAGAAACGAGCAGTCACGCGATATTGTCCTGGTTCGCGACCGTGGCGCGGAGCTTGCAAAAATGGCATCGTGGGTTTCAGACTTCGACTGCGTCTGGATGCGGTTTATCGAGGGTGCCTCGGTTCCCAGTGAGATGGTGCTGCTCGGCAAAGGCCGGCTGGAGCTTGCAGGCGGCGAGATTGTAGAGTCGTCTGAGCAATTTTTATATGTGCGGAATTAACGGAATCGCGTTTTCAAGCCAGTCAGGCCGTCAGGTTGACGCGACTGTGCTCAAACGCATGCGTGACGTCATCACGCATCGCGGCCCCGATGACGAGGGCATTTTCGTCGACGGCCGCGTCGGCCTGGGCCACCGGCGTCTCAGCATCGTCGACGTCGCCGCCGGCCACCAGCCGATGACGAATGAAGACGGTTCGCTGCACATCACCTACAACGGCGAGATCTACAACCACGCCGATTACCGCGAGCCGCTGATCGCCCGCGGACACGTCTACAAAACACACTGCGACACCGAAACGATCCTGCATCTCTACGCTGAGTATGGTGACGATTGCGTCGATCGCCTCCGCGGCATGTTTGCGTTCGCGATCTGGGATCGAAATAAGCGCGAGCTGTTCATCGCGCGCGATCGTCTCGGCGTGAAGCCGCTTTACTACGTTCACACGCAAGACGGTTCGCTTTATTTCGCGTCCGAGATCAAAGCTCTGCTCGAAGCGCGCGCGGTGAAACCGGAATTAAACTTCCGCGCCTTTTCCGATTACCTCGCGAACCATGCGACGTCAGGTGAAGAGACGCTTTTCATCGGCGTGAAGCGCTTGTTGCCGGGTCACACGCTGCGTTGGCGCGATGGTGAGATCAAGATCAGAAAATACTGGGACGTCAGTTTTGAGAAGCAGGCGCCGGCGGGACGTAGCGACGCGGATTACATCGCCGAATGGAGCGATCTGTTCAGAAAGTCAGTGCAACTCCGTCTGATGGCTGACGTGCCGCTCGGCATGTTCCTGTCCGGCGGCATCGACTCGTCGGCGATCGCAGCGGTGATGAGCACGCTTGTCGACGAACCGATCAAGACGTTCTCGGTTGCTTTTGCCGAACGCGAAGCCAACGAGCTCGAATACGCGCGGCTCGTGGCGCAGGCGTATAAAACGGACCATCACGAAATCGTCGTCACGCCGGAACAGTTTTGGACCAAGCTGCCCGATCTGATCTGGCACGAGGACGAACCGCTCGCGCACCCGTCGAGCGTGGCGCTGTACTTCGTTTCGCATCTCGCTTCGCAGCACGTGAAAGTCGTTTTGACGGGCGAAGGCAGTGACGAATTGATGGCCGGTTACGCACGTTATCGCAAGACGATTCTGAACCTCGCGCTCGGCGAGCATTATCATCGTATGGTGCCGAGCGGCGTGCGCGACCTGGTGCGCAAACAATTTTCCGGCATGACCGGATCGAAACTCCGTTTGAAGCTCGGCCGCACGTTCCTGAATCTCTCGCCGGACATCGAGAGCATCTACTTCGACAACTTCTCGGTCTTCTCGCGTTCGTTGCAGCAGCAACTGCTAACCACTGACGCGATGGACCAGATGGGCGGCATCGATCCGTACGCCGGCGTGCGCGACGTGCTGCGAAACACCGACGCGCAATCGTTGCTCGACCGGCTGCTCTACGCCGACATCAAAACGTATCTGCACGAGCTGTTGATGAAGCAGGACCAGATGAGCATGGCTGCTTCGGTTGAAAGCCGTGTTCCTTTTCTCGATCACAAGCTGGTGGAGTTCACGTCGAGCCTGCCGGAGCGGCTGAAACTGCGGCGTTGGACCACGAAATACGTGCTGCGGCAGAGCATGAAAGGCGTTTTGCCGCCGGCGATACTCGATCGGCCGAAGATGGGTTTCCCGGTGCCGCTGGGTAAATGGTTCCGCGGCGCGTATGCGCCGGTGTTGGACGAATACGTTCTCAGCAGCCGCGCGATCGAACGCGGAATTTTCCAGCCGGACTTTGTGCGCTCGCTCGTGGATCAGCATCAGCGTGGCGTCGCGAATCACTCCGAACGTTTGTGGTCGCTGGTCAATCTGGAAATGTGGTTTCGCCGCTTTATCGACGGCGAGAACGCCGGCGCTAACCTTGAAACCGCAGACGAAAGCCTGCTGGCGACAGCACGAACCTGAACGAACATGGGGCTTATTGGAGGAACAGTCGGATACCACTTGCTGCGCCGGATCAGCGTTGACGGCGAGACGGGGTATTGTGACGGCAGCGCTTACGAAGGCGTGAGCAAGATCGAAACGCTGCTCAGCAAACGCATCTGGGACGAGACGAAAGACAAGGTCGTCATCGACTTCGGCTGCGGCGACGGCGAAGACGCGGTGGAAGTCGCGAAGCGTGGCGCGCGAAAAGTTGTCGGCATCGACATTCGCGAACACGCGTTGGACCGAGCGCGAAAGAGAGCCGCGGAACAACGCGTGAGCGGTCATTGCACGTTCGGCACAAAAACGGACGAGAAAGCCGACGTGATCTTGTCGATCGACGCTTTCGAACATTTCGACGACCCGGCCGAGATCCTGCGCATCATGCGCCGGCTGCTGAAGGACGACGGCTGCGTGCTCGCGGCGTTTGGACCAACGTGGTATCACCCGTTGGGCGGTCATCTTTTTTCGCCGTTTCCGTTTGCGCACCTGATCTTTACCGAGAAGTCTTTGATCCGCTGGCGTTCGGATTTCAAAACGGATGGCGCCACGCGTTTTCGCGAAGCCGAAGGTGGCCTGAATCAAATGACGATTCGACGCTTCGAGTCGATCGTCGCGGAAAGTGATTTTAAGTTTGCTGACTTCGAGCCGGTGCCGATACGAAAACTAAAACCGATTGCCAACCGGCTGACGAGGGAGTTCACGACCGCGATCGTGCGTTGCAAGCTCGTGCCGCGATAACCGAATCCTGTGCGCATTCTCTGGCTCAAAACTGAAGTGCTTCATCCGGTCGATAAGGGCGGAAAAATCCGCACTTACTACATGCTGAAGGAATTGAAGCGCGAACATCACGTCACGTATCTGACGCTCGACGACGGCACCGCCACCGCGGATGAGCGTGCGAAGGCGACCGAGTATTGCCACGAGTTGATCTGCATTCCACAGCGACGCCGCGAAAAGTTCACGCCGGGTTTTTATTTCGAACTGCTCATGAACCTCGTGTCGCCGCGGCCTTATGCGATCAAGAAGTATGAGTCGGCGGCGATGCTCGACAAGATCGCTGAGCTGGAAAGCAAGAACTCATTCGATCTGCTGGTTTGTGATTTTCTCGCGCCGGCCGCGAATGTTCCGCAAACACTGAAGACGCCCGCCGTGCTGTTTCAGCACAACGTCGAAGCGATGATTTGGAAGCGTCACTACGAAGTGCAGACGAATCCGATCAAGAAGGCTTACCTGTACGGGCAGTGGCAGAAGATGCGGCGATTTGAGAAGGAGGCGTGCAGCAGGTTCGATTGCGTCATCGCTGTTTCGGCGGACGATCGCGATCAGATGAAGCGCGAGTATGGCGCACGAGCCGTGTTCGACGTGCCGACCGGCGTCGATACGGAGTTCTTTCGCCCCGGCGGGACAGTTCAGACTGCAAAGTCGGGTCTTGTTTTTACCGGTTCCATGGACTGGCTGCCGAACGAAGACGCGATTCGTTACTTCATGCGCGAGATCATGCCGCTGGTTAAGAAGAGAGTGCCTGATACGACCCTGACCGTGGTCGGACGAAATCCGCCGCCGGCGTTGGTCGATCTGAGTAAAGACGATTCGTCGCTCGTGATCACCGGACGCGTTGACGACGTGCGGCCTTACATGGAAAGCGCTTCTGCTTACATCGTGCCGTTGCGCATCGGCGGCGGCACGCGTCTTAAGATTTTCGAAGCAATGGCGATGGAGAAAGCCGTTGTTTCTACCACTGTGGGCGCTGAAGGTCTGCCGCTCACGAATGGTGTGGAGTTGCTATTAGCTGACGAGCCCGACACATTTGCCGATGCGGTTGTGAAAGTGTTGAGCGACAGCGAGTATGCATCCGCGCTGGGCCAGCGAGCGGCTGCAAACGTCCGGCAGAATCACGGTTGGGGACAAGTTACTGAGAACTTTATTTCACGGATCAACAGATGAGAATAAGCATTTTTGGCATTGGTTACGTCGGCTGTGTTTCGGCTGCGTGTTTCGCGCGTGCGGGACATGAGGTTATCGGCGTCGACGTCAACCCTACCAAAGTCGAGATCATAAACAGCGGCGCCAGCCCGATCGTCGAGCCGGGCATCGGCGAGCTGATTCGCGACGTTGTGAAAGAAGGAAAACTTAGCGCCACGACTGACACCGCGCACGCGGTTAAGTCGACCGATATTTCGCTCGTTTGCGTCGGCACGCCGAGTAAGCCAAACGGCAGTCTCGACCTGGGCCATGTGGCGCGTGTGTGCGAGCAGATCGGCGCCGCGATGGCGGACAAGAGCGAGCGCCATACGGTCGTGATTCGCAGCACGATGTTGCCGGGAAGTATCGAGAGTGTGGCCGAACCGGCGATCGAATCGACGTCCGGAAAGAAGGCGGGAAAGGATTTCGGTCTGGCGGTTAATCCGGAATTCTTGCGCGAAGGGACGTCGTTGAAAGATTTTTACGCGCCGCCGTTTACGTTGATCGGAACTGACGACGAAGAGACCGCGAAAATCGTTTCACAGCTTTATTCCGGTATCGACGCGCCGGTTTTTACCACGTCGATGAAGACGGCTGAGATGGTGAAATACGTCTGCAACTGTTTCCACGCGCTGAAGGTGAGCTTTGCAAACGAGATCGGAAACATCTGCAAGGCGCTCGAGCTTGACAGTCACGAGGTGATGAATGTCTTTTGCGCGGACACGAAGCTCAATCTTTCGTCGTATTACCTGAAACCGGCCTTTGCTTTTGGTGGTTCGTGTTTGCCGAAAGACTTGCGCGCGGTGACTTACAAAGCTAAGGAGCTCGACGTCGAAGTGCCGCTCTTGACCGCGATCAGTCTCACGAACCGGCTACAGATCGAGCGCGCGCTGGATATGGTTTTGCGCACGGGCAAAAAGCGGATCGGGATTTTGGGTTTCAGTTTCAAGGCCGGCACGGATGACCTGCGCGAGTCGCCGATGGTGACGTTGATTGAAACCCTGATTGGCAAGGGGCTGGATTTGGTGATCTACGACCGTGACGTTTCGCTGGCGCGTCTGTTCGGTTCGAATCGTGAATACATCGAACACGAGATTCCGCACATCGCGAAGTTGATGCGCGGTTCGATCGATGAAGTGCTGAGCGCGTCTGACACGATCGTGATCGGAAACAAGTCTGAAGAGTTTCGCCAGATCGAATCGCGCCTGCGCCCGGACCAGACCGTGATCGATCTCGTGCGTTTGTTCGACCGC
>DASUPR010000159.1:0-4473 GCA_036281015.1 Pyrinomonadaceae bacterium | reverse complement strand
CAACGAGCGCCTCCATCGAACCGCCAAGCTCGAGCGGCAACGGATTTCGGATCAACCTTTCAGAGCCACGAATATTTTGAATCCTTGTTTTCTCAATCCGTTGAATTTTTTCTCCGTCAAACCGCACTAAATAGTTTCGCCCGTTGATAACAACACTCTCCGTCTGCGCAACCGGCAAGGCATCTCCATCCAGATCAAACACGAACCCTGAAATTGCCACCGTCGTACCCTCATCCATTCGCGCCCTCAGCGCGTCCCAACACTCGCGTGTCAACACACGCGGCGCCGGGACAACAATCAACTTCGCCGGATATTTCTGATCCGCAAGCGTGTACTCGCTGATCGCCTGCATCGGCACGCCGCAGTGGTAATACATCGCGCGCACACAGCGGCGCGTCGCTTCATACGCAAAACTGCGCGGCGAAAACATGTGTGTATGCGGAATCAGCATCGCCACCGGCTCCGTTTGCCGCTCTCGCAACCGCTGCCCGTGTTGGGCCATGAACTTCGCGATTGCCAGAAATGGTTCCAACTCCGGTTTCGCTGTTCCGTCAACGCGATGAAAACCAATCCCCACTTCGTTGGTCGAGTTCATGTAAGGATTCGTATTCCAGATCCACTCGATGAATCCCGCGCCGTCAGCCGCAAACGAGAGCGCGAGCTTGCGTTCGAGCAGATTGCTGACTTCTTCTTCGCTGCGCCATGGCCTGATGCCCTCGGCGGTCTCGTAAAACATCACGCCGGTCTCTTCCATCAAGCTCGCCTTGTCCGGCACCTTCGCCAGCACGCTGTCCCAAACGAGATCGTCATTGGCCCACCAGTTGTGCAGCGAAGTGAAATCGACGTGCGGCGCGAAGAATTGAATGTTTGGACTGTCGCCCAGTCCGGCTTCGTCCTGACCGACCGTGATCAGCTGCTTCGGATTACCGTTGCTGCGCACCGCCCTGATCATCTGTTTGGTCCAACGGATGAACATCTCCTGCGCGAAGAGCCGGTAGTCGACTGTTTTGAGCGGCTGGCGGTCGTCGATGAGATGAACGCTTTCGAAGTCCTGTAGTTTGGGCAGTTCGAGCACGTCGTCGCGTGTTGTCTGCCAGGCGTGTTGCAGGTAGGCGACCAGATCGGCGTCATTTGGTGAGCGATAGTGATCGCGGAGCCACTGCTTCCACGCCGCCTTTTCAAACTCGTCATAATTCGGCCGGCAGTTCCATAAATACTTTGGCGAACAGAATGACGGTTCGTTGATGAAGTCCCACATCACATCGTCGATGTGCGGGCAACGTTCCGTGAACGCCGAGATGAACTGCTGCTGCGCTTTCACTGCGCGCGGATCGAGATAAGCATTCAAGCCGCCCCACGTCTCAGGCAGAAAAGCAAAGAACGTGAAGATGACCGGGATGTCGTACTTGTGCGCGGTCAACAGAAACGCATCAAACGCGCGCAGCACGCCTTCGTTCACCTTGCCCGGCTCGGGCATGTACTTCTTCCAACCGGTCCAGATGCCGGTGCGGACCATGTTCACACCGGCCTCTTTCATCTGGCGAAAATCGCGGTCCCAAACAGAAGGGTTCGGCTCGAAGAGAAAGCGGCGATGAACATCCGAAGCCATGTAGGTCGTGCCGGTCACCGGCAGAACCTTGCCGTCGCGATAAAAGAAATGATTATCGACGGTCAACGGCTTCCCGCGCTTCAGCAACTCCGCGTCATAAACCCAAAAACCACTCTCATGCGTGAGCTCACCAGCCTTTGCACTGACCCCGTATAATCCCGGTTTTACGATCTGCTTTAAATCACTGACAACCTGGCCTGCCGGATCACGAACCTCAACGTTATAGCTGTTCACACCCTCTACGGAAATCGCCGGCACTTCACCCGCTCGATAACACGCAAAATCACTCCGCACGCGAAAACGAACCGCACCCTGCGAAGCTCTTTCAATCAAAAACCTCACGGCATCCGCCGTGAGAGACCCACCGAAGTTTGCGAAGATCCAACGCCCACCTTTGAACTCACCCTGATGACGATCGATCTGAACGATCGGCGCGGCGATCGCGCGTCCCTCGGCATTCAATCCCAACACCAACGGCTCGACGACGCCTTCGTGTGGTCCATCACTTCCCGCTTCGTCGGGTTCATTGCTCGTCGAACTCAAACGCACGTAGAGCTCGAATATTCCATCTGCTTTGAAATTACGCGTCAGCTCCTGGTGAGCGCTTTGATACTTAACGATCTTACGCCAGTCGACAGTAAAGAAATGCGTGATGCCGAGGCGCTTGTGAAAAGCAGCCTGGTAAGGCAGGGTGGGCCAACCCCCCGAACGATCGCGCACCAGGGGCGCCGAAAAAGGCACGCCGCCGAGATTCAGCCAGTTGCCACCGTCCTGCAGATACTTAAGGATTACGTTGAACGCGCGTCGCGGAAACGCGGACCCGTACGGATTGATGAACAGATCGAAATCGCGCGCATTGAGCCGCGCGATCAACTCCTCTTCGGTAAGAAAAGTTAAAGGACCACTGAGCGAGAAATCGAACTCATGACGCCAGGGGGGGCCCGGTTCGCGAAACACTGCGATGCGCCTGGCTTGCGCCTTAACAATGCCCGGCAACGCGCTAACGACAGCCGCGCTGCCCAAAGTTTGCAGGAAAGTTCGTCGTGGAAATTTTTTGGCCACGGATAGACGCGGACCATATTACACTAGAGCCATGGTTGATTGTTGATTGTTGATTGCCAATTTCCAATTGCCGACTTGAAAGGGGAAGCAAGGTTCTTCTCGGCCTTCTCAAAATCGGCAATCGGCAATCAAACAATCGAAAATGCCCATGTCTATTTCTACGGCCAGACAGCGACTAATTGAGTATCTCGGCTTTTCGTTGCTGCTCGGAATGGTGGCGGCGATTGCCATGCTGGTCTTCCTCGGCTGGCTCACCGACGAGGTGCTCGAAGGCGATGCGCGGCGCTTCGACGACGCGACGCGCGCAGCAGTTCACACCATTGCCTCGCCCACAATGACGAGCTTCGCGCACTTTCTCTCGTTTATCGGTGGAACGCTCTTTCTCACGATCGCGACGGCCACGGTGATCGTGATCTTCGCGCTGCGCAAGTGGGGCCGCGAAGCACGGCTCTTCGCGCTCACGATGATCGGCGCCTCGCTGTTGAATATCACGCTCAAACTCGCGTTCAAACGCGCGCGGCCGGTACCGTTTTTCGATCTCGCCGCGCCGGCGACATACAGTTTCCCCAGCGGGCACTCACTCGCTAGTTGCTGCTTCTTTGCGGGCCTGGCTGCGATTTTGTCCGGACGCGTCAAACGAAAACGCCTGCGCACGCTGATCTGGATCGCCGCGTCTGTAATGTTTCTGCTGATCGGGTTGTCGCGGATCTATCTCGGCGTGCATTACACGACTGACGTAATCGCGGGATTCGCTGCGGCGCTGGTTTGGATTGTTGTCGTGAGGTTTGTCGAGTTGCAGTTAGCGAGACGAAAGCAACGGAAAGCGACACGAGTCGTTCTGAGTTCAGACTAAACTTCTTCAAAGGTTCAAGCGTAACTCGACTGAAAGCCCGCCATCTTTCGCGTTCTCAGCTTTGACCGATCCGCCGTGCATCTGCACCGCGCGCTCGGTGATCGCGAGCCCCAAACCGGTGCCGCCGCCACTCTGCCGATCGCGCGCGTCTTCCGCGCGATAGAACGGACGAAAGATCTTCTCGAGCGATTCTTCCGGAACACCGTTTCCATGATCGCGAACACTGATCACGGCGCAAGGTCCGCCGCCGCCGTTCTGCCGCTGCAACGCAACCTCGACCGCAGTTCCTTCCGGCGTGAAGCGAACCGCATTGCGCACGACGTTCTCAACTGCGCTCCGCAGCAAGTCTTCGATACCGTTGATCGTGCATCTCTCCGTCCAAACCACTTGCACCGATCGATTCACACTGCGTGCTTCGTAATCGGCGTCTTGGGCGACGTCGCGCACGAGCGAAGCGAGATCGACAGCCGTTCGTTTGCGGACGTCGGTGCCGCTTTCGAGACGCGTCAACTCCAGAAGCTGGCTGATCATCTCGTTCAGATTGTCTGACTCACGTTCGATTCGATCCAGCGCGCCGTTTGCTTCAGAGCCCGAGCGCTGCCGCGCCAAACCGAGTGCCACGCCGAGACGCGCGAGCGGCGAACGCAGTTCGTGTGAAATATCGCCGAGCAGACGTTGCTGCGCTTTGACCATCGATTCCAAACGCTCAGCCATGCCGTTGAAATCGCGGCCGAGCTGTCCGACTTCATCGCGGCGTTTGGTTAGTTTGTCCGCGACGCGCGCGCCGAGATTGCCTTCCGCGAGCTCATTGGTCGTCGTGCGGAGTTTCAAAAGCGGTGTCGTCAAATAACGTGCGAGCCAGAAACAAAAGATGCCGCCGATCACGAGGATCACAAGCAGGCGCAAGAGTTGCGGCTGCCAGGTCTGTTGAAACGGTGGACGCGGAATA
>DASUPR010000158.1:0-5232 GCA_036281015.1 Pyrinomonadaceae bacterium | reverse complement strand
CTGTTTGACGTCGAAAGATTCGAAACGGTTTGGCAGATGACGTCGACAGTTGAATCGACGTTGCAGCCGGGTACGAATCTAGTGGAACTGATGAGCGCGCTGTTTCCGTGTGGCTCGATAACCGGTGCGCCGAAGATCCGCACGATGCAGATCATTCGCGAGCTCGAACGATTTCCACGCGGCATCTATACGGGCGCGATCGGGTTCCTTCGTCCCGGTGGAGATTGCATCTTCAACGTCGCGATCCGCACGGTCGTGATCGACACGCAAACGAATGTTGCGACGTTTGGCGTGGGCGGTGGCGTCACGATCGATTCGACTGCCGCTGGTGAATATGAAGAGTGTTTGGTGAAGAGCCGGTTTCTGCAAAGCAAGCCGGTTGAGTTTGAGTTGTTTGAGTCGATGCTGGTCGAAGACGGTGAGATCTTTCTACTCGAGCGGCACGTTGACAGATTGAGAAGTTCAGCCGCCTTTTTTGGTTTTCAATTTGACGAACAGAAGCTCCGTACTCTTGTGGCCCATATCCCTTCCCAAAGGGCCAAACTAAAGCTGATTCTGCGAAAGGACGGTCATCTTAGAGTTGAAACCTTACCAATAACTCACCACCCCGAACCTAGACGCGTTTCCCTTTCACCTACGAACGTCAACAGCTCCGATCGATTTCTCTTCCACAAAACCACACATAGAAAATACTCAGACGGCGTTATCTTCTATAACGAGCGAAACGAAGTTACAGAGTCGGGTACCGCCAATGTAGTTGTGCGACTAAATGATGAACTCTTCACGCCACCGGTGAACTGCGGTTTATTGGCAGGCACGTTTCGCCAACACCTCCTGGAGGAGGGATTGGTGAAGGAGCGCGTGATTACGGTTGAGGAATTGAGGAAAGCCAATCAGATATATCTGATTAACTCAGTAAGAAAGTGGATGCGCGCCGAATTAGTTGTAGAGCAGGATCTCTGCGCGAGCGCGTCGAAACTCCTGTAGCGCCGTATTCCACGACGCCACAATCTCTCCCGCACTCTCACCACGCTTGATCCGTTCCAACGTGTCGGCGTTCACGAGCAGCCGCAGGTAGCTGTCGATCTTCCAATCGTTCGGATACAAAGTCCGCAACGCCAGCGCCATCTCAATCCCCGTCAACAATGGCCGAAACGCAACACGATCCGTGATGATGATGTTCACGCCACCACACTGCACGTCCTTAAACACCGACGCCTTCGGCGTGAAGCGCAACGGCACAAACCGCACACCCGGAATGCCACGCTGATTCAGATAGTCAGCGAGCTTGTCGCCCTGAATCCACGGCGCGCCGACAATCTCAAACGGCGTGTCAGTACCGCGTCCAACCGAAACGTTTGTCGTTTCCAACAATCCCACGCCGGGATAGAGCGTCGCTTCCGTCAGGCTGCGCATGTTTGGCGACGGATTGATCCATGTCAGGTTTGTTTCATCAAACCACATCGCGCGCCGCCAGCCTTCCATCTTGATCACGCGCACGTCAGCGCCGATGTTGCGCTGCCGGTTGAAGAGTTGGGCCAACTCGCCGACTGTCAGCCCGTGCCGCGTCGGAATTGTGTGATACGAGATGAACGAAAGCTTGTCGCTGTCGGCAATCGGTCCTTCGACGTCAACGCCGCCGATCGGATTCGGACGGTCGAGCACGAAGACCGGCAGTTTCACCTTAGCCGCTTCTTCGAGAACGTAGCCGAGAGTCGAGATGTACGTGTAAAAACGCGCGCCGATGTCCTGGATGTCGTAGACGAGCGCGTCGAGATCTTTAAGCTGTTCCGCCTTGGGACGGCGAGTCTCGCCGTAAAGCGAATAGATCGGCAGCCCGGTCGCTTCGTCTTTTGAATCCGAGATGTTTTCATCGGCGAGGCCGCGGATGCCGTGTTCGGGCGAGAAGAGCGCGACCAGTTTGACGCCGGGCGCTTTGTTGAGCACGTCGATCGTTGGGCGTCCCTCGCGATTTCGGCCGGTGTGATTGGTGACGAGACCGATTCGCAATCCGGCGAGCGGCTTGAAGTTGTCGCGTTCGAGCACGTCGATGCCGGTCAATACTTTTACCGAGGTCCCAGTGCCTTCGTTACGCGGCGCAAACTGTTGCAGAGCCCGGATGGTTTCGGCGTAATAGTTCGCCGATTGCTCGCGCGCGTGTTGGGCCACACTCGTGTCGGTGATCGCGCCCGCAACGATTGAAGCGACACGTCCGCGCAGTGGTCCAACGTCGCCCTTGCCGTCGGGATGCACCCGATTACTCAGAAACACGACAAACATCTGGCTCGACGGATCGATCCAGATCGACGTGCCGGTAAAACCCGTGTGACCAAACGAACCGAGCGGAAACAATTCGCCGCGATTGCTGGAGAAACTGCTGTTGATGTCCCAACCAAGCCCGCGCGTGGCGCCAGTGGCTGACACGAGACGCGGCCGAGTCATTTCAGCGATTGACATTGGCCCAAGAACTCGCACACCGCCATACTCACCACCGCTGAGAATCATCTGGCAGTAAACAGCGAGATCTTTGGCCGTCGAAAACAATCCCGCGTGTCCAGCGACGCCGTCCATGCGATACGACGTCGGATCGTGTACCTGCCCGCGCAACCAAACGTCACCTTCAGCGCCGATGTTTGCCGCCGTGTCTCCCAGATAACTCAATTGCCCGCGCCGCTTTTCCGTCGGCGCAATGCGTGTGCGCAAAGCCGCCGCGGGACGAAAACCGGTGTCGTTCATGCGCAGCGGCGTGAAGATGTTCTGCTTCGCAAACTGATCGAGCGGCATTCCACTCACGCGCTTCACCACTTCGCCGAGCGCGATGAAACCTATGTCGCTGTACACGAAACGGGTAGCGGGTGGATTGCGCAGCGGCTCCTTGATCAATCGCTTGATTGCTTCGTCGTATCCGGTCCAACGTTCGCGCAGATCGAAATCGGGCGCGTAGCCTGAGCGATGAATCAGCAGTTGTTCGATCGTGATGCCGTCCCGGCCCTCGCCTTTGAGCTCGGGAATGTAGGCTGAAACCGGATCGTTGAGCCGCACCTTTCCGCGCTCGACGAGAATCATGATGCTCGTCGCAGTGGCCACGACTTTCGTAAGACTCGCGACATCGAAGATCGTGTCGGCCGTCATCATCTCGCGCGCCGGATCGACGGCACGCGCTCCATAAGTCTTCTGCCAAATGACGCTGCCCTTACGGCCAACAAGGACCACTGCACCGGGCAGACGGTGTTTACCAATCTCGTCGTTGATAACAGAATCCATCCGGGCCAGGGCCACGGACGACACGGATTCTGTTTCCGGTTTCGCAGGTCGAAGTTGCGCAAGCGCCGGTTGCGCAACCAGCAATACGATCAGTACGAGTCGCAGCATCTACTTAGTCGCCTTCACTTGAATTCCGGTTCCACGCGGATACAGACCCGGCAACGAGATCGGCAGTTTGCCTGTGATGTCGATCTCGCCCATCAACGCACGCGCCATCGCGTGTTGCAAACTCGGCATGTCGCCGTACGCAACGAGGTAAGTCCGCAAACCGGGAAAACTCTGCAACAAATATGGATTGCCAAAACTGATTCCGACAACCGGTTTCTTCGCCGCAATCACACCAGACAACGCGCGCGCTCCCGGATCGGGTATGCCAACACTCGAAACCTGACCCGATCTGACGCGGCCATACAACGAAGCAAGCACCAAATCAGCGGACGTCGCACGCTCGATCGCTTTTTGCACGTCCTGTTCACTCGAACGCTCGTCGAGCACGACGGTTTCGACTTTCAAACCGCTGCGATTGAGTTTCGCCGTAAACGGGTTCGCGATCCACATCCGGTCGTCACCATTCGTGACCGCGAGGTTGAAAACCTTCGTCTCCGGTTTCAGGTTCTTCAGCGGGACGAGTTTGTCTTCGTCACGAACGAGCGTGACCGCATCTTCAGAAATCTCAGCCGCCAGCTTCAACACCTCTTTGCTGCCCACAATCCGGTCAATCATGTCGACGGGCGTGAGCCGCTGTTCCACCAGCCCGAGATCATACTTCGCCGCGAGTATCTTGCGCGCGGATTCTTCGACGCGCGCTTCAGTGATGCGTCCGCTCTTCACCGCGTCGCGCACACCGCGAAACGCAGCGTCAACATCCGCCGGCTTCAACAGCATGTCGGCGCCGGCTTCGAGCGCGCGTACCGCCGCTTCTTCGGGAGTGAAATAGATCGTCAGTCCACTCATACTGAGCGCATCGGTGACGATCAGTCCGGGAAACTTCAGATCGTTGCGCAGGATGTTGCCCAACACCGGCGACAACGTCGCGGGCATCGTCGCTTTCTCTTCGACGATCTCGCCGGCTTCGTCCGTGTCGATCGGTTTTCCTTTCACGTTACGCGGCAACGGCTTGATCGCGGTGGAGTCGATCTGCGGCAACGCGATGTGGCCCACCATCACGGAAGCGACGCCCGCGTTGATTGAAGCCTGGAACGGAACAAACTCGACACTGTTGAGACGTTCGCGGCTAACGTTGATCTCCGGCAAGCCGCGGTGCGAATCGACGGCCGTGTCGCCGTGACCGGGAAAGTGTTTCGCAGTGGCGATCGCTCCGGCTGCCTGTACGCCTTCGGTAAACGCAGCGCCAAAGCGCGCCACGTCGGCCGGGTCTTCGCCGTAAGAACGAACATTGATCACGGGATTCGCGGCGTTGTTATTGACGTCGACAACGGGCGCGAAGATTTGTTGAATGCCGAGCGCGCGAGCTTCACGCGCGGTGAGCTCGCCCTGGCGCCGCGCGTAATCGGGATTCCCGGTCGCGGCGACCGCCATGTTCCACGGAAAGTTGATCGTGTCGTCGAAACGCATGCCCGGGCCGGATTCGAGATCCGCGGAGATCAGGAGCGGATACTTCGCCAACTGCTGCATGCGATTCACGAGGATCACGGACTCGTAGACCGGACTGCGGAAGAGAATGATGCCGCCGACCTTGTTGTCTTCGACGTGATGTTTAAGCGTGCGAAACGCCTCCGATTCCTGGTTGAGAAAAGTGGCGTTGATGCCGACCGAGATCAATTGGCCCACCTTCTCTTCCAACGACATCTTGCGCAATTCTTCGTTGGCCCACTTCAACGCCGCGGACGATGGCTGGCGTTTGAACGCCACGACCTTTGGCGCCTTTGCGACCACGGCGTCCTGCTGCCGCACGGGTAACGCCGCCAGCGCCAGTAACATCAACACCAACACGAATGAAAGACAACG
>DASUPR010000157.1:0-9129 GCA_036281015.1 Pyrinomonadaceae bacterium | reverse complement strand
CGCGCGCACTATTCATGTTGAATGCACTGCTCGGCGCAGTCGCGACCGAAGGCGGTGTTTACCCACACGCGTGGAACAAATTCGTTCCGCGGCCGATCTACACGCCACCACACCCAAACATGTGGAACGAGGTCACGTGGCCGACCGAGTACCCGCTCTCGATGAACGAGATGTCGTTCCTGCTGCCGCACTTCCTCAAAGACGGACGCACCAAACTCGATGTCTATTTCACGCGCGTCTACAACCCCGTCTGGACCAATCCCGACGGCTTCTCGTGGATCGAAGTCTTAACGGATCCCGATCTCATAAAAACCTACATCGCGCTCACACCAACGTGGAACGAAACCGCCTACTACGCTGATTACGTTTTGCCAATGGGCGTCGGCTCCGAACGCCACGATCTCCACTCTTACGAAACACACGATTCGCAGTGGCTCGGTTTTCGCCAGCCAGTGATGAAGGCCGCACGCGAGCGCGCCGGCGACACAATCAACGACACGCGCGACGTCAATCCCGGCGAAGTGTGGGAAGAAAACGAATTCTGGCTGGAACTAACGTGGCGCATCGATCCTGATGGCAGCCTCGGCATTCGCCAGTACGCCGAAAGCAAAAAGAACCCCGGCACGCGTCTCAGCATCGACGAGTATTACGAATGGATTTTCAATCATTCAGTTCCCGGTCTGCCCGAAAAAGCCGCGGAAGAAGATCTGACGCCGCTTCAATTCATGCGCCGTTACGGGGCTTTTGAAGTCAAAGAAAAGATTGGCAGGATTTACGATCAAACAGTCGGCCCAGAAGAGCTCGAGGACGCACGCGAAGACAACCTCGGCCGCGTCTTCACGCGCGCACCAAAACCTGCTGGTCCAAACATCGTCCCGATCCCAATGCCGGACGGCGACGCCGAAGGCCGCCGCCTCGTCGGCGTCAACATCAACGGCGAAATCAAACGCGGCTTCCCAACACCAAGCGGCAAGCTCGAGTTCTATTCAACCACTCTGGCCAACTGGGGTTGGCCAGAGCTGGCAATTCCGATCTACTTCAAGAGCCACGTTCACAAAGACAATCTCGACGAGGACCAAACGATTCTGATCTCGACGTTCCGCTTGCCGGTCCAAATCCACACACGCAGCGCAAATTCAAAATGGCTCGACGAGATCGCACACACAAACCCGTTGTGGATTCACCCGAGCCATGCAAACAAACTCGGCGTGCGCACAGGCGATCTGCTGCGCGTCGAAACCGAGATCGGTTATTACGTCGTGCCCGCGTGGGTCACCGAAGGCATTCGCCCCGGCATCGTGGCATGCAGTCATCACATGGGCCGCTGGAAACTGAACGACGGCGAAGGCCAGCGACAGATGATGGCCACGGTGAAGTTGGAACAGAACGGAACGACGTGGCGTTTGAAACGAGAGAAAGGTATCACGCCCTACGAATCGAGCGACGGCGACACGTTGCGAATCTGGTGGAAAGACGCAGGCGTGCACCAGAACATGACTTTTCCGGTTCATCCCGATCCGATCTCGGGAATGCATTGCTGGCATCAGGCGGTGCGTGTGCGCGTGGCGGACGCGGCGGATCAGCCGGGCGATATTTTTGTCGACACGGAGAAGTCGCGCGAGGTTTATCAGAAGTGGCTGGCGATGACGCGCCCGGCGGATAAGTTTTCACCGGATAACACCCGGAGACCGTATTGGATGCTCCGCCCGTTGAAACCAGCGAGGGAGTTTTATAAGCTGCCATAGTCCAATGTACTTCAAACAGTTCTATCTCGGCTGCCTGGCGCACGCTTCATATCTCATCGGCTCGGATGGCGAAGCTGCGGTCGTCGATCCGCAACGCGACGTCGACGAGTACATCGCCGAGGCCGAAGCGAACAAACTTACGATCAAGTACGTCATCGAAACTCACCTGCACGCCGATTTTGTGAGTGGACACCAGGAACTCGCCGCACGCACCGGCGCGGAGATCGTGTTCGGCGAGAAAGCCAACGCTGCGTTTCCGCATCGCGCCGTTCGTGACAACGAAGAGATCAAGCTGGGGAAAGTTGTGTTGCGCTTCATCGAGACGCCCGGTCACACACCGGAAGGCATCTGCGTGCTCGTCACCGACACGGAAGTTTCCAACGAACCGCAAAAGATCCTCACCGGCGACACGCTCTTCATCGGCGACGTCGGCCGGCCCGACCTCGCGGGTGGCAAAGGCTACACGCCGCAGATGATGGCCGAGATGATGTACGAGAGCCTGCACGAAAAGATCCTGAAGCTGCCGGACTCAGTTGAGGTTTATCCGGCACACGGCGCGGGTTCGATGTGCGGCAAGAACATGTCGAAAGAAACTTCGTCGACGATCGGCGAGCAACGCAAGTTCAACTACGCGTTGAAGCCGATGGCGAAGGAACAGTTCGTGTCGATGATGACGGCGGACCTTCAGGAAGCGCCCGCGTACTTTCCACGCGACGCCGAGATCAATCGCGCGGGCGCGCGTGAACTCTCTGAGTTATCACCACCAGCGGCGCTCTCGCCGCAACAGGTTTCGGAGTTGCGCGAACAGGGCCACGTGCTGCTCGACGTGCGTTCGGCTGCCGAATTCGGCGCCGGTCACGTGCCGGGTTCGGTAAACATTGGTCTCGGTGGACAGTTTGCGATGTGGGCCGGGAGTTTGATCCCGTTGAATTCATCGATCGTGATAGTTGCTGAAAGCCGCGAGCAGGTTGACGAATCCGTGGTTCGGTTGGCGCGCGTCGGTATCGAAAACGTGAAGGGTTATTTGGAAGGCGGCGTTGAAAGTTGGAGCCGCGCGGGCTTTCCGGTTGATTCGATCCCGCAGGTCACTGTAAACGAGTTGAACGAGAAACTCGCTGCGGGCGACGATCTGCAGGTCGTCGATGTGCGCCGGCCGGCTGAATACGGCAACGGCCACGTGCCTCGCGCACTCAACGCGCCGCTGACGACTCTCGATCGCATCGCCGAAGAGTTGCCGTTTGAAAAAGACAAACCAACAGCAGTGATTTGCGCAGGCGGTTATCGTTCGAGCGCAGCGGCGAGTTTGCTGGAGCAGTTGGGCTTCACGAATCTGCTGAATGTTTCAGGCGGAACCGGCGCCTGGATAAATGCCGGTTATCCCGTCGAGACCCCCACCACAAAATAATACTTACGCTTCGAGGCGAACATCGATCCGTTAACGTTCAAAATCCTGGTTGCGATTGGAATCATCGTCGTCGCCACCATTCACGGCTTCGGCGCGGCGTGGCTCGCGATCTGGATGCTGTTTCACCCGTACAAATCGGTGAGACTGTTTGGCTTCACTATCTGGCCGCAGGGCATGATCCCGCGCCACAGGGAGAAGTTGGCCCAGTCGATTGGTAACGCCGTCGGGAATGAGCTCGTCTCACAACAAACCGTTTTCGACGCGCTCTTCGAAACCGATTTCTTTCAAAACAAGGTCGAAGACTTCGTCGGCGGTTATACAAACGAACTTCTCGCACGCGTGTATCCATCGTTCATCGACGCCTTGCCGGCGCAAGCGCGCGCGCCGGTGCTCGACACGATCTCCGCGCTTCAGTACCGGCTCGCCGAGTACATCACCGACATGCTGAAGAGCGACGAGACGGCGGAAGCGATCGAACGATTTGTCGATAAGCAGGTTGACGATTTAACCGCGCGCCAGATCGGCGATGTCGTGAGTCCCGAGTCAGTTGATCGGGCGCGCGACTTCGTCGAACAACAACTGCAACGGCTCATCGGCACCGAAGCCTTCGAACAAAAAGTGCGCGACTTCGTTTCCGGACGACTCGACGATCTGGCCCACAGCAACGCCACACTCGCCGAAACGTTCACGCCCGAAACGATCGCCTTCATCAAGGAACGCATCGACCAGCAGGTGCCGCCGATCGTTCATCACCTCGCCGATCTCGCCACCAGCCAAAGCACGCGCAAACAGATCGGCGCGCTGATCAAGCAGGAAGTCGATCAGTACTACGAACAACTCTCGCTGTTCAAAAAGATCTTCATCTCCCGCGAACGCATTAATCGCGAAGTCGACGATCTCGTCAACAAAACGTTGCCGCGGCGCATTGAAGAATACCTGCGCGGACCGGCGTTCGAGCAGGAAGCGGAAGCGTTTCTCAACGCCACGATCGACAACGTGATGGCGCGGCCGCTCAACGAGCTCATCGGAAAGATCGACACGGTCAAGTTCGAGGATCTCAAGGCGCAGATCACGAATCGTTTGGTCGAAATTCTCCGCAGCGAATCGTTGTTTACGTCAGTTTCGATCTACTTCACCGACGCGATCGATCGGCTGTTTCCACAAACAATCGGCGAAGTCATGCACCAGATCGATCCGCGCTCGGTCGACGAAGCAAAACGTTTCCTGAGCCGCGGCCTGCTGAATCTTTTGGCTCACGAACAAACGGCGCGTACAATCAACGCGATTCTGACAGCGCAAGTCGAACGCCTCCTGATCGCGCCGATTGGCCGCCTTGGCGATCACGTTTCACAAAACGCGATGCAGCGCGCGAGCTCGGCGCTGGTCGAACGCATCACGGTCGCGGCCCGCGAACGACTGCCTGTCGCAATCGCCGAATTCGATGTCGGCGGGCTTGTGCGCAAGAAGGTTTCCGACTATCCAATCGAAAAACTCGAGGAGCTGGTGCTCTCCGTCGCCCAGCAGCACTTAAAAACAATTGAACTTTTTGGCGCAATAATCGGTTTCTTTATTGGTGTGGGGCAGGCCATCTACTTTTGGTTCACTTATCACCCGCAGTGAACGCGACTTAAGGTAACGGAGGACAGCTATGTATTGCACAAGTTGCGGCGTGCAACTCGCCCAGGGGTTGAGTTACTGCAATCGCTGCGGCGTCAACCTACGGGACCGAAACGAATCGAACACGACGGTGGTAAGCGCCTTTCTCACCGCGATCACGGTCCTGGGCGCGGCTGGTTTATTCGTAATGCTGTTTGGCGCGGTCATATTGCGGCGGAAGGCGAACATGGATCAGGAATTTATCGGCATCTTTCTGACGTTTACGTTCCTGCTCGTCAGCCTCATCGAGTTCATGCTGATCAGGAACCTGTCAAAACTGTTGACGCAGAAAGAGACGCAAACGCGTTCGTTTGCACTGCCGGCGACAAACGATCTTCGTCTGCCGCAGCACTCGACTCTCGGCGAACCGGTCCCGAGTGTCACCGAAAACACCACCCGCACACTCGAGTACGCAACGCGTGAGCACGGACGCAGTTGAGGAGGAGCTTTCGATGAAGAAACTATTGAGTTTGATTGTTTTGACGTTGCTTGTTACCGCCGGTTGCCATCGCGAATTCAGTGGAGTCAGAGGCTCGGGCAAACGTGAGGTGCAGAAGCGAGAGGTCGCGCCATTCACGTCCATCTCCACTGACGGCGCTTTCAATATCGAGGTCGTCTGCCAGAAAACCCTGAGCATGGAAATTGAAGGCGACGACAACATACTGCCGCTCGTGACCACTGAAGTAAAAGACAACGTGCTGCGACTCTCGAACACGAAGAGCTACTCGGTTGACGAGCCGATAACGTTCCGGATTGCTGTGCCGAACCTCGAAGCGATCTCCGCGAACGGCGCCGGGAAGATTCAGATCACGGGCGTCAACAACGACAAGATTCAGATCTCAACCAATGGCGCGGCGGTGATTAACGTAGCGGGAACGACAAAGATGATCGGTGTCGACTCAAACGGCGCGGCCAAGATCGACACGCACAACCTGCGTTCGACACACGCGATAGTCGACACCAAGGGCGCCTCTAAAGTCGACCTCGGCGTTTGCGATAAACTCGACGTAAACGTTTCCGGAGTTTCGCACGTCACCTACAGAGGCAATCCGGTGGTGAACAAAACGATCCATGGACCGGGTAAAGTTGAGAAGCGAGGGGATGTGGGAGCTTAAGCCGGAAAGGCACAAAAATTATTTAGGTGTTGACATAACAGTCGCGACTGAATAACTATTTGCCATCACCGAAAGGAGCTTACTTCCCTAATGACCTACGTAGTTGTTGAATTATGCGTCGATTGCAAGTACACCGACTGCGCAGCCGTTTGTCCTGTAGAAGCTTTTCACGAGTTACCGGATCGTCTTTACATCAATGCCGACACTTGCATCGATTGTGATGCGTGCGTACCTGAGTGCCCGGTCGAAGCAATTTTCGCCGACACAAACGTGCCCGAGAATTACGCACATTGGACGCAGATCAACATCGACGAAGCTCCCAAGTATCCGATTATCAGCCAAAAGATCCCAGCTCTTCACGGACCGACCTGCACGGGACCTGAGGAATAGGTTGTAATTGAAGACGATCACAGCTTGAGGCGTGCGCAAGTGGGCACGCCTCAAGTTTTTTCTTGACCCTCTTTCCGCGTTTGCGGCAAGATGGATTTTGCGAGTTCAAACCCCGTTTTTACTCGCGTTCTAACCCCGCATTCCTCGCACAAAACCCTTTCAAAGGAAATTCTGAATGACACCGCGAACGGCTCAAACGCAAACTCACCTCGAACGCCGAAGCCCTACAAGCGCGCGTGAAGTGCTTGCAAACAAGCCGATCGAAACCTATAATCCGCCCGTCTCTCGACCCTTCACTTTCTCGCGAACCCTTGGGCCATGATGATGAAGCGTTTTGTTTTTTCCCTTGCTATAACTTTTTGCGTTTTAGTCGTAGTCTCTCAACCCACCGCCGTCTTTGCGAAAGACAAGTGGATCAACATCCGCAGTAAAAATTTCTTCCTGGTAGGAAATGCCAGCGAGAAAGAGATCCGCAAAGTCGCAACGAAACTGGAGCAGTTTCGCGCGGTCCTGACACAGGCTTTTCCAAACATCCGTTTCAATTCGCCTGTTCCGACGACAGTGGTCGTTTTCAGAGATCACCGGTCTTACACGCCATTCAAGCCGCGTGCTAATACCGCCGGCTACTTTCAGGCCGGACCTGACGTGAACTACATCACGCTCACGACCGAAATCCCCGGAGCCGAGTTCGGTAGACCAACTACACAAGGCGGACGTGACCCCGCCTACGAAGTGATCTTTCACGAATACACTCACCTGCTTGTCAACAACAGCTTTGACAACGCGCCGCTGTGGTTCAACGAAGGGCTCGCCGAGTATTACAGCAGCTTCATCATCACGGACGATCAAAAAATCGTACTCGGAAGAAACATCGGCGAACACGTCTACCTGTTGCGCGACAACAAGATGTTGCCGTTGAAGACGCTGTTTGAAGTCGATCACAAATCACCGCATTACAACGAGGCCAAAAAGCAGGGCATCTTCTACGCGCAGTCGTGGGCGTTGGTGCATTACCTGATGATCGGCAAGGCCGGAAAAGTCGAGCAACTCGGGAAGTTTTTGGACCTGCTCAATACTCGCGTGCCCGTTGAGGACGCGTGCAAGCAAGCTTTCGGAATGCCTCTCGAGGCAATGGAGAAAGAACTCCGAAATTACGTTAATCAGAGCCGGTATAACGAGTTGACTGGCCACTTCCAACGCAAGCTGGAAATCGACATCGCCAATGCGCCCACGGTACTGACGGAGGCGGAAGCCCAGGCGTATCTCGGCGATCTACTGCTTCACAGTTATCGCAAAGACGCTTACCCGTATCTGCAAAAAGCGCTCAAGCTCGATCCGAATCTCGGCATGGCCCACGCCTCGTTGGGCATGGCGTATTTTCGTGAAGGAAAAGTCGACGAAGCGCGCGCGAGCCTGGAACGCGCAGTTTCGTTGAACTCGCAAAACTATCTCGCACACTACTATTACGCGTTCACCTTGAGCCGGCAGCAGCCTGAGAGTGAACCCGTGTCTGCTTACACGCCGGAAGCCTTGAAGAAGATTCGCGAGCACCTGCAGAAAGCAATCGCGTTGCGGCCGGATTTTTCCGAGTCGTACAACCTGCTGGGGTTTGTCAGTCTCGTCAGCGGCGAGAACATGCCTGAAGCCATTGACGCGTTGAAAAAAGCGTTGAGCGGATCACCCGGAAGGCATGAGTTCGCGTTCACGTTGGCCCAACTCTACGCGCGCAGCGGCGACTACAAAACCGCGCGCCAGATGTTCGAACAACTCGCCAAATCAAACGCCGAGGATTATCTCCGGCGACATTCGCAGGTGTTGCTGGACCAGATTCGGGGAATCCAGGAACGCGAAAACACTTACGTTGACCAACTGAAACGGTCCGGTTCGAATGGCCCGCCGGCCCTCGTCAACGTGGGTCCGGAATCAGCAGCAAACGACAGCGGTGGTGGCAATAGCACGCGTCCGGCGCCAACCGCGCCACCGGCTCCCACCGATCCGTCTTCTTACTTGCGCGAGGTTTTGCGGGCCCCAGCCGCCGGCGAAACTCAACTGCAAGGCACGCTGTTGCGGCTCGACTGCGACGCCAAAGGAATCGTGTTTGTCGTGCAAACAGAAAACGGATTGCTACAGCTCAGGACCGCCAATTTCGAAGACGTAGAAATCACCACCTACGACACCAACGTCAAAGGCGAGATCACCTGCGGTGAGCGCAAGCCCGCTAATCAAGTGATAGTTGTTTACGCAGCAAACACAGACAAGCTCATCAAGGCAGACGGTATTCTGAAGTCGATCGAGTTTGTGCCACCCGATTTCAAACTCAAACCCAAAACCTGAGATCTCGATCTCACAGAAGGAGCCTCCCCCAATGTTTGAAGACAACAATGACTATGGTCACCACGCAGAACTCAGCACGCGTTTTGCATCCGGTGCTAACTGGTTCTACTGGATCGCCGGCCTCACGCTGGTTACTTCATTAATCGGATTACTGGGCGGTTCCTGGGGTTTCGCCCTCAGCCTCGGAATCACGCAAGTGATTGACGGCCTCGCACTCTACGCAACCGAAAGCTTTGGAGAAGCACCCAAAGTCATCGCGATTGTTTTAGATATCCTGATCACCGCAATGTTTGTCGGGTTTGGTTACCTTGCGAACAAGCGGCACATGTGGGCCTATCTTACCGGCATGATCGTGTTTCTTCTGGACAGCCTCATTTCGATTGCCATTTACGATTTGCTCGGCATTATCATTCATGGCTTCGCGTTGGTCATGATGATCCGCGGCTACATCGCCGGACGCGACCTGTTGGCGCTCGAGCGCGAC
>DASUPR010000156.1:0-3178 GCA_036281015.1 Pyrinomonadaceae bacterium | reverse complement strand
GGAGCTGAACCGTCAGTCGGGACAACGTAGAGTTCTTCGCGTCCACTCTGGTCCGAAACGTAGGCGATCCACTTGCCGTCCGGCGAATAGCCAACGCCGCGATCGCGTGCTGGACCATCGGTCAGTTGTTTCAAGTCGCCTTCTTCAACCGGCGCGGTAAAGATCTCGCCGTGAATCGAGAAAGCGATGCGCCGTGAATTCGGAGCAAGGTCGTAATCGTCCGCTTGCGAGCTGAACGATTGGACTTCGCTGAGGTTCTCTTGCGTTTCCGCGTCGATGTTCAACGTGATCGGCGTGGCGCGTTTGGAAGCGACGTCGAGTTTCCAGATGCCGAAGTCATGCTCGAAAACGATCACGCGGCCATCGGCGCTGATCGCGGGCCAACGCACGTCGCCGGCTTTGAACGTCGTGACTTTATCAGCCTTGCCGCCGCCGTTTTCAGAGACGCGGTAGATGTTCGTGAGTCCGGCGCCCTCGCGATCGCTGACGAAGTAGATGTAACCATCGCGACCCCACATGGGCCATGAATCGAGACCGTCGAAGTCAGTCAACTGCGTGAACTTCTTCGCGGCAACGTCCATCACCATGATGTCGCTCTGGAAAGAGCCGCGATAGTACTTGCGCCAGTAGACCTGCGACTTCTGGTTGTAAGCGAGCTTTTGTCCATCGGGCGAATACGAAGCCATCACGCCCATGTCGGTGCCCGCCTTCGTCGGCATGCCGCCTTCGGTGCTGACGAGATAGAGCTGCGGCATGAAGTCTTCGCCGCGGTTACTCGAAAACAAAATCGAGCGCGAGTCGGCGGCCCAACCGAGCACGGTATCGTCGGCGGAGTGTGCGGTTAACTGTTTCGCCTGGCCACCGCCGGCAGGGATCAGGAACACGTCGAGATTTCCGTTGCGGTCACTCGAGAACGCGATCCACTTGCCGTCCGGCGAGAAACGTCCGTAAACGTCTCGGGCGCGATTGACCGTCAGCCGTTGCACGTTCTGACCGTTTTCGTCAGCGGTCCAAATGTCGGCAAGATACGTGAAGACGACGCGGCCGTTATGGTAATGCGGGTAGCGAACGAGCCGCGCTTCGCGGCCGAACACCGAGACTGACGCAATGAGTAACATTGCTGCTGCGAAGAGAATGGTTGTCTTTTTCATGGCTCCTGACCTGCGCTCAATTCGGAATGGAAATTACGTGGAAGTGGGCCGAATTATAGCCGGGAAACTTGCGAATTGAGAAGGCGAATTGGCATGATTGCGCCGTGACGACGATTCGCTGCCGAAAGATGGGCGCCGCCGATGTGCGTGACGCGTTTCACATGCTGAGCGATTTTCTCAGCGCGGACGAACACTACCTCGCAAGCAGTCAGGCTTATGGCGATCTCGGACTCAAAGGTCTGAACAATGCGCTCGACCTCTTTTTAGAGCATCCCGAACTCGGTTTTGTGTGGATGGCTTACGACGACCAGGGCTGCGCCGGCGTGTGCGTTGTGTGTTACGCGATCTCGACGTCGATGGGCGCGGTGGTGGCAAAGCTCGACGACGTATCCGTGAAACCCGACCGTCGTGGCGCAGGAATCGGCACCGAGCTTTTGAACCAGTTGAAAGAGCAGCTACGCAAAGAAGCCGTGACACGGATCGACGTCGCGGTCCATCTCGAAAACCCGCAAGCAAAACGCTTCTACGAGAAGGCCGGCTTCGTTCCGCTTCACGAAGAGCGGATGTCCTGTTTGATCTAAAGCCGAGAAATCTCTTCGAAGTACTTCGCAAACGCTACCATTCCACCTGACGCCTGCTGCCAGTCGAAGTTCTCGTTCGGCGCGTGATATCCGTGCTCGGGCAGCGACAGACCGAGGAAAAGCACCGGGCACTTCAAAACTTTTTCGATACTCGTCATCGCGCCAATGGTTCCGCCGTCACGCACGAACACCGCGTCGCGATTGAACGCAAACTTCACCGCACGTTTCAACGCTTCCGGCAGTGGTCCTTCAAGCACGGTGCGAAACGCCGGCGCGCCGTGTTCAAACTGAATCTTCACGTCCGGATTCTTCTCTTTCACTGCCGCCGCGATCAACTTCCGCAGTTTCTTCACATCCTGCCCCGGCACCAAACGGCATGACGCTTTCACTTCCGCACGCGGCGGCACGATCGACTTCAATCCCGGTCCCTGGTAACCGCCAACCACGCCGTGAATCTCCAGCGTCGGCATGCCCCAGATGCGCTTCATCACTTCGAGCGGATCTTCCGTGCGCATCTTCTTCAAGTGGTGCGCCTTCTTGTACGCGCTGACCGAGAAACCGCAGTTCGCCCAGTCCTGAAGTTCTTTTTTCGACGGCGGAATCACGTCGTCGTAGAAGCCTTTGATTTTCACTTTGCCGGTTCGGGCATCGTAGAGCTCGCTGACGAGTTGTATCAACTCCGCGATCGGGTTGCGTGACGCGCCGCCGGTTTCGCCGGAGTGCGTATCGACAGATGCGGTTTCGAGCATGAGTCTGAAACCAAGCAGACCGCGCAATCCCGCGGAGCTCGCGGGCCGGTTGCGCGAGACCCAAACCGTGTCGGAAACCACGACCGAGTCGGTGCGCAGGTCTTTTGCGGCTTTGGAAATGATCGTTTCGAAGTTCGGCGAACCGATCTCCTCTTCAAACTCCCACAGGAAGCGAATGTTGACTGGAATATCCGCCTCGATCGCCGCGCGCGCGCCAAACAATGCGGTCAACGCCGGGCCTTTGTCGTCGGTCGTTCCGCGTCCGTAATAGCTGTCGCCTTTTTTGGTGAAGACAAACGGTTCGGTGTCCCATGGTTCGGTTTCTTTCGAAGCGGGCTGCACGTCGATGTGGTTGTAAACAGTCACGGTCGGACGGCCGCTGTTGTTGCCAAACACCCCATGAACAACGGGATTTCCCTTGTCCGCGCGATGAACTTCGGCTTTGCCGCCGTACTGTTCGAGAGTCGCAACCGTCAGCTCAACGCCTTTTCTGATGTCGTCCAAATGGTTCGGATCGACGGAAACAGTCGGCGTTTCGACAAACCGGCGTAGAAGTGATTCATATTCCTCCCTGTGTTCGTTCGCAAAAGACACAAGATTCTCCCGCTTCAATGTAGTTGGCATCAACTTCCTCCGGCGAATTGTCGTTTAGAGCTTGGGGTCAATAATACATGAGGATTGTAGATTCGCGGGCGAC
>DASUPR010000155.1:0-6977 GCA_036281015.1 Pyrinomonadaceae bacterium | reverse complement strand
GGGTTCGTTGCCGGCGCCGCCACGATCCTGATCTCTCCTTTGCCAACGGTTTCGGCGCGGTAGTTTCCGAGGTAATCGATCTCGTGAATTTTCTTCGTAACGTACAACGACGAAATCTGATTTATGTCGCGCGCCCTGATTACGAGATCCAAGACTTTAAGAGCCGCAAGCGGATCGAGGCTCATGGTCGGTTCGTCAAACAACATGATGCGTGGCCACCCGATTAACGCGCGCGCAATTTCGAGCCGGCGTTTCATCCCGCCCGAAAGCTCTTCGGGAAACTTTTTCTCTTCTCCCTCGAGACCGACGAAACGCAACACCTCGTTAACGGCTCGTTCGATTTCATCTTCAGACCAGCCATGCTCTTCGAGTCGATAAGCGGCGTTTTCATAAACCGGCAATCCGGTGAAGAGGGAGTCCTCTTGAAACACCATGCCCATGAGTCCACCGCGCAGCGAGATCAGATCCGGCTCGTCGAGGTCCTGAATCTCTTTGCCTTCAATAAGCACCTGGCCGGAATCCGGTTTGATTAGACCCATTGCCAGGCGAAGCAAAACAGACTTGCCCGATCCAGACACGCCAGTCAGAAGGATCATTTCATTGTGATTGAGGACAAAGCTGACGTTGTTCAACGCGAGCGTGTCGTCAAAGCTCAGCGAAACGTTGCGAAACTCGATTGCCGGTGTTTGATCACTCATAACACTGCGGTCGAGCAACGCCCATGCCAGCATGGAAGATGGGCGAAATTACAGGTTGGCTGTGGAATACCGCGCAACTCGTTGGCTTACTTACGGAAAAATCCACCACTGATCACTGGTACGAGCCGTGCACGCACGAGATGTGGTGAAAACCGCGGAGGTATGGTTATGAGAATACTTTTAGCAATTGATGGCTCGCCGTGTAGCGATGTGGCAGTGCAGGAGGTTGCGCGCCGGCCGTGGCCGGCAGGTTCGTTAGTCAAGGTGCTGACGACGTATGAAATCCCGGTACCGCCGACACCAGAAGGCTGGGCACTCCCGGCCAATTACGTGCAGGAGATGGACGTCGCGCTTCGCAAGCAAGCGCAACAGGTCGTCGATCGGGCGATCGAAAAACTCAAGCCAAACAAATCTTTCACCGTCGATGCGTCGTTCTTGCCTGGTCCACCGAGGGCAGTGATTCTCGACGAGGCGGAAAACTGGCGCGCCGATTTGATCGTGCTGGGTTCGCATGGATACAGCGCCTGGAAACGATTTCTCTTGGGCTCGGTTTCGCAGGCAGTTGTGTCTCACGCGAAGTGTTCGGTGGAAGTGGTCAGGTGTCCGGTGGTTGATCATAAGGAGTAGAAATGAGAGCAAATGTTTTTCATGGCAAGAACAAGATCCGCGTCGAAGAGGTGGAGAAACCACGCGCCGGCGTGGGCGAAGCCGTGATTCGGGTAACGCTCACGACGATTTGTGGAACCGATCTGCATATCGTGAGAGGTGAATATCCGGTTGCGTCTGGTTTGGTGATTGGTCACGAACCTGTGGGAGTGATCGAAGAGCTTGGTCCAGGCGTGACGGGATACAACATCGGCGACCGAGTGCTTGTCGGAGCCATCACGCCTTGCGGCCAATGCAATGCGTGCCTGTCAGGTCACGCGGCGCAATGCGGTCACGGTGAAGGATACGAAGCTTTGGGTGGCTGGCGATTTGGAAACACGATCAACGGCGCGCAAGCCGAGTTTTTGAAAGTGCCGAGTGCGCAGGCCAATCTCGCGAAGATCCCGGATGAGCTGCGCGACGAGCAGGTGGTGCTTCTCGCGGACATCGCTTCGACTGGTTTCGGCGGTGCTGAGTCGGCGCAAATAAAGATTGGCGACGCCGTAGTCGTTTTCGCACAAGGACCGATCGGTCTGTGTGCGACGGCAGGCGCTAAGCTGATGGGTGCGTCATTGGTTATCGGCGTGGATGGCGATGAGAATCGTTTGGCGATGTCGAAGCGTATGGGGGCGGATGTCACGCTCGACTATCGCGATGTCGATGTGGTGGCGGAAGTGAAACGCCTGACGGGCGGCGGCGCGGACGTCGCGATCGAAGCGCTCGGCACGCAACAGACATTCGAGAGTGCGCTGCGTTGCCTGCGCCCGGCGGGAACGTTGTCGAGTCTTGGTGTATATTCCGGCAAGCTGCAAATTCCGTATGAGGCGTTTGCGGCCGGTATCGGCGACCACCGGATCGTGACGACGCTTTGTCCGGGAGGCAAAGAGCGCATGCGCAGGTTGATGGAGGTTGTTCGTCATGGCCGCGTGGATCTGACGCCGTTGCTGACACACACTTTCACGCTCGACAACATAGCGGAAGCTTATGATTTGTTTGGCGAGCGGCTCGACGGTGTGATGAAAGTTGCGATTAGACCATAACCCAGGTGGACCAGTTGAATGAAGATTCTCATTGGCTATGACGGTTCCGAAGCCGCTGATGCGGCGCTCGAAGACTTGCAACACGCCGGATTGGCGGCAGACTCCGAAGTGTTAGTGATGTCGGTGGCGGACGTTTTTGTTCCGCCACCGGTAGATGAAGTGCTCGACAACACGTTCCCGATGTATTTGCCGGAAGGTGTCCGTCGCGCGGACGAGCGTGCGCGGCACAAGCTGGAGCAGGTTACGAACCTCGCGAAAGGTGCGAGTGAACGGATCAGGTCGATGTTTCCAGACTGGCGAGTCGCATATCAGGTAGAAGCCGATTCGCCAGCCTGGGCGCTCATCAAGCGGGCTGACGAGTGGAAGCCGGATCTGATTATCGTGGGCGCGCGTGGGCACTCTGTTTTCGGCGGCCGGTTGATACTCGGGAGCATATCGCAACGGGTTCTCTACGAGGCGCGCTGTTCGGTGCGCATTGCGCGCGGCCTGAACAAGGAACCTGGCAGACCGTTGCGACTTTTAATCGGCACAGATAATTCGGTTGATTCGCAGGCGGCCGTGGAGGCGGTTTGTAATCGGCGTTGGCCCACTGGGACTGAGGTCGGGTTGTTGACGGTGGTCGACACGGTGATGCCAGTCGTTGCCGGAGCGGGGGCAGCGGTGAAGTGGATTGAAGTTGCGGATGAAAGTAACTGGGGCCAGGTGCGTGAGATCTTTGAGCCGGCGGCGGAGAGAATTCGTGCGGCGGGGCTTCATACGGAAGTCCTAATCAAACGCGGCGATCCCGCGGACTCCCTTATTGACGGCTCGCACACCTGGGGCGCGGATTGCATCTTCGTGGGCGCAAAAGGAACGCGAGGCATCGATCGCTTGCTACTCGGCAGCGTCTCATCCGCCGTTGCGGCGCGCGCGCATTGCTCGGTGGAGATAGTGAGGCCGGCGGCGCTGTGAATTGAGAATGAAATTACTTTGGGGTGGGAGGAATTTCTTCCACCCCTTCCCTATTGACATCCACCGCCATCAGGCATAGAAGTTAGTAGCCCATCCTCGTTGTCCGTCCCCCGACAGTAATATCTAAACTTCCCGCGCCGAATCACCTCCTCATCACCTAAGGAGTGTTTATGAACTCAACTCGCAAAATCCAATGTGCTCTCGGATTCGTGTTTTTGGTGTTGTGCGTGGGGCGCGTGGGCAATGCACAGACTACCTGCCCTTCGCCGTGGAATTCCACTTCGGTCTATACGTCGGGCATGACGGTGAGCCTTAACGGTATCAAGTACACGGCTAATTTTTGGACGCAGGGCCAAAGCCCCGCAACCAACAACGGCGGGCCCGGCAGTGGGCAGCCATGGACCAGCAATGGACCATGTAGTGGCTCCGGTGGTGGCGGCGGTGGCGGTTCCTGCGCACCAACCTGGAACTCGACCACTGTCTACACCGGCGGACAGACGGCAAGTCTCAACGGCGTCAACTATCAAGCAAACTTCTGGACGCAGGGCCAGAACCCTTCAACAAACAACGGTGGTCCAGGAAGCGGTGCGCCGTGGACCAGCATCGGAACCTGTAGCGCCTGCACAACCGTTCCCAGTGTGCCCACCGGATTACAAGCTTCGGGAACCACGAGCAACAGCACGAACCTGAGTTGGAACGCCTCGACGGTCGCAGTCAACTGCGTATTGACCGGCTACACGATCTTCAGGAACGGCGTCGCGGTCGCCACTTCGAGCAGTCCTAACGTGACCATAACCGGCTTGTCTCCGCTGACCACCTACAGTTTCAGAGTTGCAGCCACGGACGCCGCGGGAAGTTCCGCACAGAGCGCGGCGATAAACGTAACCACGCTGAACGGTCCACCCCCACCACCGCCGGGATCGAAAGTGTTCGCGCCTTACGTGGACATGGGCCTTACGGTTAGTTGGCAGCTCTTAACGATTCAACAGCAATCCGGAATCAAAGTCTTTACTCTCGGATTCATCGTCGGTAATGGCGGCTGCACGCCGACATGGGGCGGTGTGGGAGCAACGGTTGCGAATGACACGCTGCCCAACGGCACCACGATACTCTCGCTGGTCCAGGGCATACGTGCTGCCGGCGGTGACGTGATCATCTCCTTCGGCGGCGCCTCCGGAACTGAATTGGCACTCGGATGCACCACGGTGTCGAGTCTGCAAGCGGCTTACCAATCGGTGCTAAATAAGTACAGTGTGAACAGCAGTACACCGGTGCGACTGGACTTCGATATCGAAGGCGGAGCAACGACCGATCAGGCTTCGATTAATCGCCGCAACCAGGCGTTAGTTGGGCTGAAGGCCGCGAATCCGAATCTGGTCATCTCGTACACCTTGCCCGTTCTGCCGACCGGATTGGTTGCGAGCGGTGTAAACATTCTCAACAGCGTGAAAGCCGCGGGTCTCAATGTGAACGTTATCAACGTCATGGCCATGGACTACGGGTCGGCCAACGATAACGGTGGACAGATGGGACTCAGCGCGACCCAAGCCGCGGCCAACACTCACAACCAGGTCGTCGCGGCGGGGTTGACCGCCAGCATCGGCGTAACTCCGATGATCGGAATCAACGATGTCAACACGGAGATCTTTCAACTCAGCGACGCGCAAATGCTGTTGGACTTCGCCAACGCAAACAGCTACATCACGCGGCTCTCGATGTGGTCAGTGGCACGCGACAATGGCAGCTGCCCGAACCAGGGCTTTGCTTCACCTGTTTGTAGCGGTATTTCGCAGAGCAATTGGGCGTTTTCGAATATCTTCAAGCCGTTCGGTCAATAGCGATAGCTTCGCCGCAGCGTCTCGCGGATCGCGCCTCTGCGAGATCTGCGGCGAGAAATTCTTTACCTTTTGTGCTCACCCGAGTAATAATTCAACCCTTCAAAACGTTGTCTCACTGCGGCTGCTCTAAATCCGTTTCACTTCCCGGTGTGGATCTCGGCCCCTACTGGTTGTAAAGGTCCATCCCGCGGGTAATCAAGACTGCATAGTCTTCCCCATGTCGGTTAAAGGAGTAGATTAATGAAACACCGAACCGGTTTTCTTTTCTCAATACCTCTTCTCTGTACTTCAATGCTTTTCGCTCAGCAGCCTCAGCAACCGAGCCCGGCTGCGCCAACGTCTTCCCCGGCTGCCCAAACAGCGGCCCCAACCGCAGACGCAAAGAGGCCGGCGCAGCCTGAGCCACCGAAAGAAAAAGCGTTTGCAGAGGTCGTCAAAGACGCCCAGGTGATCAAGGGCCTCTTTACCCTCTACCGCACGGACGAAAAAGTTTTTCTCGAGATCCTGCCCGAGCAACTCGAAAAGATTTATCTCGTGTCGATGACGATTGATTCCGGCATCGGCGAACGTGGTTTCTATGCCGCCGCGATGGCCGGTGAGGCGCCGTTTGTTTTTCACAAGCAGGGAAAAAACATCCAGCTAGTCGTCAAGAACACGCGCTTCGTTGCCGATAACGGTCCGATGCAGCGCGCGGTCGCAAGATCCTTCAGCGACTCGATCCTCGGCATCACCAAGATCGAGAGTCTGCCACACCCGGAACGCAAGAGTATTCTTATCGATCTGGGCGCCTTCATGCTCACCGATTTGCCGATGATGAGTTACAACCTGGAAGCGACGTTCAGAATTCCTTATCGCTTCGATCCAAAGAACAGCGTCTTCGGTACAGTCAAGGGATTCCCGCAGAACGTAGAAATCGAAACGCTCGCGCATTACGCAACGGAACGTCCGCCACTTCCGCCCATGCTTCCGGCCGGCGCACCGCCACCACCAATGCCGCCGCCACCGGCTAACATTCCGGACGTGCGCAGCATGCTCTTTCATCTGCGCTACAGCATCAGTGAGCGGCCGCAAACCGGCTTCCGACCGCGACTCGCAGACGCTCGCGTGGGTCACTTCGTCAATTCAATCGAGGATTACAGCAACGACGATCGTTCAACCACCACGAAGCGCCTCGTAAATCGTTGGCACCTGGTGAAACAGGATCCGTCGGCGGCGTTGTCGCCTCCAAAACAGCCGATCGTGTTTTGGCTGGAGAATACGATCCCGGTGAAGTATCGCGATGCAATCCGCGACGGCGTACTCATGTGGAATAAAGCGTTCGAGCGGATCGGATTTCAAAATGCGATCGAAGTAAAGCAGCAGCCCGATGATGCGGATTGGGATCCCGGCGACACTCGTTACAGCACGATATGGTGGTTTGCGGGTTACCCGGACCCCGGCTTCGCACAGGGGCCCTCGCGTACCGATCCGGCCACTGGTCAGATCTACGATGCAGACATTCGCTTCTCGGAAGCTATGACTCGATTCTCACGGCGCGAAGTGCACGAGCATATCAATCCGGCCGCAATGCCGTGGGAGTATTCAACTCCGCGAGCATTCGTCGCACCGTGGAGTGTGATGAACGCTCATTATCAATGCGATTTCGCTACCGGCGCGGTGCGCGATGCGGAGTTTGCGTTCGACCTCCTGGCGGCTCGCGGCATGGATCCGAATGGTTCCGAGGCTGACAAGTTCATCAAGGATTTCCTGCGTGCGATCTCCGCTCACGAAGTGGGCCACACGTTAGGACTTCGTCATAACTTCCG
>DASUPR010000154.1:0-5725 GCA_036281015.1 Pyrinomonadaceae bacterium | reverse complement strand
TGATCGGCACCTCTTCGACCCTCTTCTCCGGCCAAAGTTTCTGCCAAAGCGCACGCGACACTTCGCCGTGTTTCAGACTCACGCCGTTCGTCGAGCGACACATACGAATCGCGAGCGGCGTCAATCCGTAACGCTCAGTCTTATTCGCAGCATCAACCCGGCCCAGCGCGAGGAACTCCTCTTCACTCAAACCAAGCTCTTTCGCGTACTCATCGCCAAATGCACGCATCACCAGCGACGCATCAAACTCATCATTTCCCGCGGCAACCGGTGTGTGCGTCGTGAACACACACTGCTGCCTCACGATCGGGATCGCGTCCGCCATATTCACTTGTTGTTGTTGAATAACCTCGCCTGCGAGCTCGAGCGTGAGAAAAGCAGAATGACCTTCGTTCAAGTGATAAACGTACGGCGTCACGCCAAGCTTGCGCAGCAAACGCACGCCGCCGATCCCGAGCAACATCTCCTGCACGATTCGCGTCTCGCGATCGCCGCCGTAGAGATGTCCGGTGACCCAACGATCCGTCTCCACGTTCTCCGGAATATTCGTGTCGAGCAAATACAGTTGAACCGTTCCGACATCAGCACGCCACACCTGGGCCAACACGTTGCGCGCGCGAATCGAGACTTCAATCCGCATCGGCGAGCCGTCGTCGTTCTTGATCAGAGTAATCGGTAAGTCGTTAGGAAACGTTTCCCGATATTGTTCTTCCTGCCAACCGTCGTTGCGCAAACGCTGGCGAAAGTATCCGTACCGGTAAAGCAGACCAACGGCGACGAGCGGCAAACGCAGATCGCTGGCTGACTTGAGATGATCTCCGGCGAGTATGCCCAAGCCGCCGGAATAAAGCGGCAACGAATTGTGCACGCCAAACTCAGCGCAGAAGTAAGCAACCGGGCGTTCCTTCGTGATCTTCAGATCGGCGATGGTCCAACCAGTCCCGGAAGCCATGTACGATTGAAAACCCTGTTCCAGACGGCGGACGCGTTCGAGATACAGCGGATCCGTCGCCGCTTCGGCCAAACGATACGCTGACGTCTTCGCCAGCAGTTGCCGCGGGTTCTGCTCACACTCTTCCCAGATCTCCGGATCGAGGTCGCGAAAAACCCCGGCGCCATCCGCGGCCCAACTCCACCAGTAATTCCAGGCCAGCCGCTCCAATGGCGCCAACGGCGCAGGCAGTTTCTCCGGCTGCGTCGCGCGCCTTTCGATTTCAGTGGTTTCAATCATCCGTGTACGGTATCGCCCCAACTAGACGTGATCACAAAAGGAGAGAGTCTACTCGAATTCGTGGTACTGAAGAAACACCCGCGCGTCTGCCGAAAACGACTGCGCCATCCGGGTTATTCTTCACCGCGCGGTTCAGTTCTGATTTCGTCAAACATATCCTGGCGGCGCAGCGCTTCGGCAACGCCCTTGGCGGTATGTTCGTTGAGGGGATGATCGGGGTCTGTACTCGCAATCTCAAACACGCGGTCGTCCAACATCACGATGCCGAGCGAACCGAGCGTGACGCCCGGCGTGACGAGAATCTCGTCCATGTTATGAATGCGGAAGCGGCCGGTTTGCTCGACCCAATCTTCAAGGAAGGGGTCGCGCAAAGCGTGCTCGGCCTCAGATTCGGAAAGGTAGGCGCCTTCGACAATCAGACAATATTCGCGCACTTCTCTGGACCAATTAGGGTTGAGTTTTGTGGACCAAAAGCGCCGCCGGCGGGTCATCCGGACAGGCTTAATTTACCACCCTCGCAGCGAAAGAAAAAGGTCGAAGCAAAGAAAAAGGGTGGCAACGAGTGCCACCCTCGTAATTTCGCCACGTGTACGTTTAACGAGGCATTACCGATTTCGGGCGTACTGCCGATTCAGCGTTTCACGCAAACGGTCGAAGTAGGAGTTGAACGTTACAAAACCACTGCTTCCCTGGAAGAACGCTCGTCCACCAGTTTCATTCGAGATTCGGTTCAACGAACTCTGCCCGTAGCTCGCGGCAAGGCGGCTGTGGCTCGTCAACCCGACCGACGGAGCGTAGAAACTGAACACCGACACGTGCCGCTTGTTCGCTTCCCTAATCGCCCGCTCGATGTCGAGCGTGTGACCCGCCGCGGTTGAATCAAAACCACGCGACGTGTCGAGTCCATCGGAAATCAACAGAAGCGCGTTTGCGTTCCTGTTGTCACTGTCGAACTTACGTAGTGCTTCTATGACTTCGACGTACGGATTGAACGGCGAACTCGCTGTACTCGCGGTCGGAATGCGCAATGACCGCGCTGCCTTTTCGAGGTCAGTCGTAAACGGTTGCCGCACTTGCAGAGCGCCGGTAGTGATGTAAGCAACCATCACCTGCGAACCCTGCGGCAAAGAGCGGATGAAATCACGCGTAACGCCGAGTTCGTTGCCCACCTGCGGCACGAGATCGTCCTGAATCAGAATCGCCAGATTTAAAGGCTCGATTGTTTGGAGCCTGCGCTGTTCGTTTTCATCATTAATTTTCGGTGTCGCAGAGGCAACCCAAACCGCGGAAAGCGCTAACACGACGGCCACCGCCAACGACACTAACTTCCTTTGATACATATCTTTCGACTTCTCCATTTCCGTGTGGGTGGGATGCCCGAAACAGGGCTTTGGATGGCTGTCGGTCAACTTGCCTTTAACCTACGCGGATAGGTATCCTTCGACAAAATCTCCACGCCCGAAAGGAATCACATTTATGAAAGTCTATTCGACTGAGGCCATCAGAAACCTTGCTGTCATTGGACATGGCGACGCAGGGAAGACACAGCTAATCAGCTCTCTTCTCTACGTCGCCGGAGCCACACCGCGCTGGGGAAAGGTAGATGAAGGAACCACAGTCACCGATTACGAAGAAGATTCCATCGCTCGTAAAATCACACTTAATACCGCACTAGCACATCTCGATCATCGCGATACGAAACTCAATTTTATAGACACGCCCGGTTATGCCGCATTTATAGCCCACGCGCGGCCGGCGCTGCGCGTCGCGGATTGCGCCATCGTTGTTGTCGACGGCGTCAAAGGTGTTGAAGTTCAAACAGAGAAGACCTGGGCCTATGCCAACGAGTTCATGGTCCCGCGGATCATGGTGATCAATAAGCTCGACAAAGAACATGCCGACTTCGGCGCGGCTTTGCAGAGCGCACAGGGAACTTTCAGTAGAGCAATCATTCCTTTCACTTTGCCGATCGGAAAAGAGAAAGACTTTCGCGGCGTCGTCGACGTGGTCCACATGAAGGCTTACGAGCTTGGACCAGACGGCCAGGCGAAAGAGGTCGACATTCCATCCGAGGGCCGCGACATCGTCGATAAGACGCGCGAACGTTTGGTCGAACTCATCGCCGAGTCAAACGATCAGTTGATGGAGAAATACTTCGAAAACGGCACGCTCGACGAAGAAGACATCCTGCCCAACATCAACAACGCGATCGCGCAGAGCAAACTGTGTCCGGTCTTTGCCGTTTCGAGCATCACGCAGGTCGGCTTGCGCGCGCTGTTGAATGGGCTAGTCGACTACGCACCCGATCCGGCGCATCACGAAGTCGAGTGGGGCCGTCCCGTGGACAGTGGTCCGGATGCGGAACGGCTTTCGCGCAAGTACAGCGACAGCGAGCCGCTCTCGGCTTACTGTTTCCGCACCATCGCCGATCCATTCGCGGGCCGCATCAACGTGTTCAAGCTCATCAGCGGTCACTTGCAGACCGACGCCAACGCTTTGAACTCCTCGCGCGGTGTTTCCGAACGGCTCGGCGCGTTGCACGCCATGCAAGGCAAACAGCTCGACAAAGTCGCCGAGGCGCATGCCGGCGACATCTTTGCCTGCGTGAAACTGAATGAAACACAAACCGGCGACACGCTTTCCGACAAGCAGTCGCAGATCGTTTACGACCCGGTTGAATATCCGGAAGCAGCGATTGCTTTCGCGATCGAACCGAAGTCACGTCAGGACGAAGAGAAGATCAGCACGGCGTTGCACAAGATTCTGGAAGAAGATCCCGCGCTGCACTTCAGTCGCGATCCGCAGACAAAAGAGTTTCTGCTTTCGGGTTCCGGACAATTGCACGTCGAAACCGTGGTGGAGAAATTAAAGAAACGTTACGGCGTGGAAGTGACACTGCATCCGCCGAAGGTTCCTTACAAGGAAACAATCACGCAACGCGCTGAAGTCCAGGGACGCCACAAGAAACAGACCGGCGGCCGCGGACAGTTTGGCGATTGCAAGTGCGTTTTCGAACCGTTGCCGCGCGGTGGTGGGTTTGTTTTTGAAGACAAGATCTTCGGCGGCTCGGTGCCGCAACAGTTCCGGCCAGCTATTGAAAAAGGAATCATCGAAGCAGCGGCGTCAGGCGCCATCGCCGGTTATCCGCTCGTGGATTTCAAGGTGCAGTTGGTCGACGGTTCGTTCCATCCGGTTGACTCTGACGAGCATTCATTCCGCGCCGCGGGCCGCAAGGCGTTTCGCGCGGCGATGGAGAAGGTCAAGCCGTCGCTGCTCGAGCCGATCATGGACGTCGAGATCTCAGCGCCGCAGGAGTACGCGGGCGATCTCATGGGCGACCTCAACTCGCGTCGCGGACGTGTTCAGGGAATGGAGTCGAGTGGCAAGCAGCAGGTGATCAAAGCGCAAGTGCCACTTGCGGAGATGCTGAACTACCAATCAATTCTCAACTCGATCACCGCCGCACGCGGTGTCTTCCACATGCAGTTCTCACACTACGATCCGGTCCCCGGCCAGTTGGCCACAAAGATCGTGGAGCAGTCACGCGCTGAAGGCCGCATTCGGGGCGGTGAGGAGGAAGACTAAAACCGTCCACAGATTACGCAGATTTCTTAAAACTATCTGCGTAATCTGTGGATTGCGGTTACTCCGGATTGGCGAGTTTCTTCCGCGGCAGTGGGGCGATGCTCGGGGCGTTGAATTGCATCTCCTTCACTGTGAAACCAGGCGGTACTTCGAACAGTGTCTTCGCCGGTTCAGCGCGGTTGATGTTGGTGAGTTTGTAAGTGGTCTCGCCTGAACGCGGATCGCTGTGACGCGTCATCACCACGAGTTGCAATTCGGGTGAGTACCAGCGCTCACTCACGATCTCGATCGGACGCTCGTTACCAATCTCGCCCGCCGGAATCGTCACGGTCGTGCGCGTGCCTTCCGCTTCCACGCCTTCGATCATCTGTTTGCCAAGTTGCTCTTTTACTTCGTTGCCCGGCGACCGCTTGGTCCTGATCGCGAAGCCCGCCGCACCTTCAGTACGCACGTCGAAATGTTCGACGACGCCCGGCGCCGGAACTCGCGTTCCCGGTGCCGCTTGCGTGGTCACGATCACGTTGGTCGAGGCGCCCGCGCCTTGGGCAGACTTGAACTCAAACTGTTTTGGTTCTCCAGGCGCGCCCGACTTCGTCATGATCTGAAACTTGAACGGCATGCTCTTGTGCGCGATGTGCGAGCGCGAGTCTAACGAGTAACTCGTGCCGGTAACGGGATCGTTGATGAAGATCGTCTGCAACGGCTCTTCACCCGTTCCCACACCGCCCAAACCTTTCAACGTCTGTTCGCGCCGCGTGCGGCCTTCGCTGTCGCGATAAACCTGGCTGGTGAACTTGTTGACGATGCGGTTTCCGTCGCCGAGTGTCTGAATGCTTTCAGTCACGGCTTCCGCCGAATAGGGCGCGCCTTTGACGACCTTGCCGCTAAAGTTCTCGGTGGCAACCCACA
>DASUPR010000153.1:0-3342 GCA_036281015.1 Pyrinomonadaceae bacterium | reverse complement strand
ATCGCGGCGGCGCTGGCGCAGTCAGTGGCCACGCAAAAGGGCGCGATCTTCGGCGGCGTGATCGCGGTTCTCGGCGTCTGGCTTCTATTTAAGACTCAGTTAGACATTCTCGAAGCGATGACACGCGCAATCACCGACATTCTGTGGACGGGCAGCGGCCGGATTCGCGCGTGGCGCGGCGGCGACGTGCGCGTGGTTTACTACACCGTGCTTGTGGCAATCACTGCGTGGGGCATCATCGCGCTGCGTCTAACGCAACCGATCGTCCTGCTCGCACTCAGCGCCAACATGGCCGGCATCGTCTTCATCATCAGCTCGATTCATTTGCTTTACGTCAACACGCGGCTGCTTCCGGTTGAGTTACGGCCACCGATGTGGCGGCGTGTGGCGCTCGTCGCGTTGGCGATTTTTTACGGACTCTTTTTGTTCATGTGGTTGTGGACACTTTTTGATTGACAGCGCCCACGCGTGGGAATGATTATCTCGACGTGAAGTATAAGATCGTCGCATTGCTGATCGCGTGCACAGGTTTCGGAACTCTGTTTGCTCCGCCGGCAGTTCGCGCGCAACAGCGCGACGAGAAACAGGCGCTCGTAAAAGTCTCAGCCGAAGTGATCAGCGTTCGGCAGTGTATCAATTCGATAGATGACCAGCGGCAAACAACGTTGACAGAGCTGCTACTTCGTCTAATCATAACCAATGTCAACAGCCGGCCTTTGATCATCTATCGCTACGATCCCGCGGCTTTCGATGCACGGCTGAGCAGGAGTCTGGCCGACATGCCGAACAGCACGTTCCATTTCAAGGAACGCCCAGCACTAGCTCTGACGCCGCCCGCTCGCAATTTCCACGAACCCGATCCAACGAACGACTTTCGCATCCTGCAACCGAATGAGTCCTTTACTTATGCAGCTCCCGAAAGCGTAATCTTCTTGAGCACCGAATCGCCTAGTTCAAAGAAACACGTGTTCGAAGGCGAAATGTTTCTACAGCTAAAAGCGCAAACGTGGTACTGGGAAGTCGAAAAAGCCGAACAGCTTCGCCAAAGATGGGCGCGTTACGGCGAGTTCTTTTATCAGGATGTAACGGTCGAGCCGTTTCGGTTCACGATCAATAAATCAGGAGCAGACACTCCCCGCTGCAATACTCAATAATCAAGTGACTCACAAAATTCTTGCCATTCTTCTGCTGCTCGCCGCCGGGCAGTTCACTCACGTTTTTGCGCAACAGGTCTTCACCGAGCAGGGCGTCTCCATTGATTTCAGCGTGGCGTCGAAACCGATCGCCGGTGAAGAAGCGGCCGTGCGTTTCAAGATCACGAGCGCCAACGATGGCGTGCCGCTGAGCAATCTGCGTCCGGTCGCGTGGATCGATCGGCGCGAGTCGGCGCAAGTGTCGACGACGCGCCAGTGCCGCGACAAAGTTCAGCAGTTTCTGCAATCGAGTTTTACCAAGCGGCCCACGCTCGATCTCAATGCCTACTTCGTGCTCGCGTTGAATAACGAAGCAAACATCTCGGTCATCGATCCGATCTCCGGCTTTGGCGGCAGCAAGCTCTATACGCTCATTCCGCTGAAGACTCCCGGTGAAGACTGGGTCATCACCGACAACAATAAACGCGTCTACGTCTCGATGCCGCAGAGTAATCAGATCGCGGTGGTCGACGTGCCCACCTGGAATGTGGTCGCCAATATCGACGCCGGTGTGAAACCCACGCGCGTCGCTCTCCAGCACGATCAAAGATACCTGTGGGTCGGAACCAACGACGGCGTCACAGTGATTGACACGGTCACGGCCAAACAGGTCGCACAAATAAAGACCGGCGCGGGTCCGCACGAGATCGTATTCAACGACGACGACAGCATCGCCTTCGTCACCAACAAAGCAGCCGGCACCGTGACGCTGATTGATATTCGGAAACTGGCGGCGGTCAGTGAACTCAAGGCCGGTTCAAAACCGATCGCGGTTGTCTTTTCGTCATTAAGTAAGTCCGCTTACGTCGCCAACGAAGACGACGGAACGATCTTCGCGATTGGCGGCCCGAAGCGTGACGTAATCGCGCAGATTAAAACTTCTCGGCACACGCACGCTCAGCATCACGCCCGACGGCCGTTACGGTCTCGCCATCAACACGGGCAAGAACCTCGTCTACATTTTCGATCTTTCTTCGAATCGCGTGGTTCACACGGTGCCGGTTGGTCCCGGCTCGGATCAGATCAACTTCACGAAGAATTTCGCTTACGTTCGTTCAGCCAATACCGAATTCGTGACGCTGATCAACATCGCGGACCTGGCGAAAGAAGCGCCCGTGACGAGTTTTCCCGCGGGACAAAAAGCGCCGGGTGAATCGCCGTCCACGTCGATCGCTTCAGCAATGGTTCCCGCGCCGGAAGACGGCGCCATGCTCGTCGCAAATCCAGCGGACAAGATGATCTACTACTACTCCGAAGGCATGGCCGCGCCGATGGGCAGTTTTCAAAACTACAAACGCGACCCGCGTGCGCTGCTCGTGCTGGACAACAGTCTGCGCGAAACAGAGCGCGGCGTTTACACGAGCACCGTGCGCTTGATGGCGCCGGGCCACTACGACGTCGTGTTCCTGCTGGACGCGCCGCGTCTGGTTAACTGCTTCGAAATGTCGGTCGCTGAGAATCCGGCGATGCCGAAGAAAGTAGAAACGGCGGTCAAGTTCGAACCACTCGTAAAGGAGACGGTCGCGAATGCCGGCGAACGTTTCACCCTGCGCTTCAAGGTCGTTGACTCAAACTCCGGCAACGCAAAGCCGGACGTGAAGGACATCACGGTGCTCGCGTTTCTTGCGCCAGGCATCTGGCAGCAACGCGAAGTAGCGAAGCCGGCCACGGATGGCGTTTACGAAATGAGTTTTGTGCCGCCGCAACCGGGCGTGTACTATATCTTCTTCCAGAGTCCCACGCTGGGTATTCAGTTCAACCAGACAATGCCACTAACTCTCCAGGTGGTGAAACCATGAGCAGGCAGGACCGTTGTCCTGCTTCGGAGAACCCAATGAAATCGATCCTCTTCGGAACCTTACTGCTGCTTTCTCTAACGGTGAGTGCCGGTGCGCAGGAGCCGGCTGTTCCAAGTGCCACTCCGACTCAAAGCGCGGCGCAAAGCGCCGGCTCGTCCGCTGAGAAATACTTCACGGACGTGCTGCTCGTTAATCAAGACGGCGAGAAAATGCGTTTCTACAGCGATCTATTAAAGGGCAAAACCGTCATCATCAATTCATTCTTTGCGACATGCCAGGGAAGCTGTTTGCCGATCACGCGCAATCTCGAAAAGGTGCAGGAAGCACTCGGAGAACGACTCGGCAAAGAC
>DASUPR010000152.1:0-2654 GCA_036281015.1 Pyrinomonadaceae bacterium | reverse complement strand
GTCATCTGCCAAACGGTTTCGAATCGCTCGACGTCGAACAGGGAAGACACGCGCACGCTTCCGGGTACTGAGACCTTTCCGAGATCGTTTCGCAGCAGGTCCACGATCATCACGTTCTCTGCCTGGTCCTTTCGCGACTCGCGTAACCACGCGGCATGCTCGAGATCTTCCTCAAGCCAGCGCCCGCGAGTCTTCGTCCCCTTCATCGGTTTTGTAATGACGTGATCACCGTGCCGCGCAAAAAAGAGCTCAGGCGATAAGCAGAGCACCTGGTAACGGTCCAGATCGAGATAAACGGAATACGGCGCACCCTGCGCCACGCACAGTTCGCGATACCACGCGTAAGCATCACCGCTGAAAGTGGAAGTTAAGGGAAACGAGTAGTTGACCTGGTAAGTGTCACCCGCGGCGATCAGCTCTCGAATTCTACTGACCGCGACTTCGTATTCGTTCTTCTCAATCCTGGGTTTCCATCCCTCCGAGACAAAACTTCCACCCGCGTACTCGGGAAACTCAGCCGCACCGTCAAACACACCCACCCACACAAGCGGAAACTCCCCCGGCTGGTGTGTCGTCAACGCGGAATCAAACGCAGCCGCCGCCTCATAAGCGATCATCACCGCCACGTACGCCCCCGCCCGCGCTCGTTCCTCAGCAAACGCGAGTACCGGCAAGACCTCTTCAATCCGCTCAGCGACGCGCGTTTCCTGCGGCTCGTCAAGCACCAGCCGCCAAGCTCCGGGCACGCTTTCACCTGCACCAAACACCACTTTCGTCATTGTTCCGCGCAGTCTATCACGTCCACAATATGACATCAGCGATTCTTATCAAAAGGATAAGAATCTTTAGCTACCATTATTCCACGAGCATGCATATAATCCGCCCGAAATTTCGTAGCTTAACCCTTACTTCCAACCAATTTCGCTTCGAATGAGAGGATGAAATGAGAAAACCACTGTTTGCGTTTTTGCTCCTGACGTTCTGTCTCATTGCGGTGGCCAAGGGCCAGGGAACAACTTCCCGCGTTACGGGAACTGTTCACGATGCCAACGGCGCCGCGATCGCCGGTGCGACAGTAACACTGACGAATGAGGCTACTGCAATTTCTTTTACGGCACAGACCAGCGATAGCGGAACGTATTCCTTCGACCTGGTCCAGGTCGGAAAATACACCGTCGCGATTGAGAAGCAAGGGTTCAAAAAATTCGTCAGTCAGGGCAATCCCGTCAACGTCAACCAGCCGGCGACGGTGAATGCCACGATGGAAACCGGCGTGGTGCAGGAAACGGTGCTGGTCTCAGCCGCCGCCGAACAGGTGCAGTTGAGCACGTCCGGAAACCTCGGCACCACCATCGAGCAACAGACGCTTGAGAGTCTGCCCATCGTCGGCACACGCGGCCGCAATCCTCTCGACCTGCTGAACTTTCAACCCGGCGTCGTGTTTGGCGGCAACACCGGCGGCGCCGTCAACGTGAACGGCTCGCGCGATCGAGCTTTCAACTTCACGCTCGACGGTATCGACATCAACGAGTCGACCGCCGGTGGTTCAAACTTCACGCCGCTTCGTCCGAATCCCGATTCGGTCCAGGAGTTTCAGGTCGTTACCAGCAACTTCACCGCCGAGCTCGGACGCAGCAGCGGCGCGCAAGTCACGCTCGTCACGAAGTCGGGTTCGAACGAGTTTCACGGCAACCTGTTTGAGTACTACCGCACGCCAGCGCTCGACGCGCGGAGCTATCCGGTGACGATCGCCGGCGCCGCGAAGGACCAGTTTGTGCAACACATCTTCGGCGGCAGTCTCGGTGGCCCACTGTTCAATCCGGGTTTCGGTGAAGGCAATGGTCCGGGTTGGTTGAGAGACAAAGCGTTCTTCTTCGTCAATCTACAATTCCTGCGCGCGTATGACACGGCGCTCGTCACGCGAACGGTTTACACACAGGCCGCGCGGCAGGGGCTGTTCCGTTACGTCGTCGGTCGCGCGAATGCGCCCGCCGGCACTGCAACGCCCGCAGTCAACGGCAATGGAGCCCCGGTGCTCCCGGTTTGTAACGGCGCGCCGCCGACAAACTCGCCGTGCATCGCTTCTTACAACATCGCCACGAACCCAACCGGAGTCGGCCTCGATCCGACGCTCAGTCAATTAATCAACGCGATGCCGTTGCCAAACAACTTTACTACCGGCGACGGTCTGAACACCGCCGGCTTCAACTTCGCTTCGCCGCAGCGCGAAAAGCAGTATGACTTCGTCAGCAAGTTTGACTTCACGATCAATGACAAGAGCCTGATCTACGTGCGCTATGCGCAGGGAAGTCAAAGCACCTTCGGCGACTCGGCCAACGGCGGCCGCCCGATCTTCCCCGATGCTTCAAACTTCGTAGACACATCGCGGACGCCGAAGAACCTTGCCATCAACTGGCGCTGGTCTCCGACCGCGACTTTCACAAACGAAGCCATCTTCGGCATCAGCAAATTCTTCTTTACTTTCGCCACACCGAATCCCGATCCGAATCTACCGTTCTCGTTCATCAACGTCGCCACGCCAAACACAAACTTCTCTTACAACGCGCGCGGTGTTCGAACACTTCAGTTCATCGACAACGCGACCTCGATCCAGGGATCGCACACACTCAAAGGCGGAATCAATTTCCGCTTCA
>DASUPR010000151.1:0-5947 GCA_036281015.1 Pyrinomonadaceae bacterium | reverse complement strand
GCGTCGACGATCATCATGGCGAAGGCGTATCCGAATTCGGAATTCTGGGCTTTTGATAATCACGACGCGTCGATCGAGTATGCGCGGCGGGCGGCGGCGGATGCGGGTGTTGGCGATCGAGTGCACTTTGAAGTCTCCAATGCGCAGGCGATTCCTGAGAACCAGTATGACATGGTGGCGTTCTTTGACTGTTTGCACGACATGGGCGATCCGGTGGGTGCGTGCCGGCGCGCGGCGGAGGTGCTTGGGCCGGATGGTGTGGCATTGATTGTTGAGCCGATGGCGGGGAACACGGTTGAAGAGAACTTCAATCCGATCGGGCGGACGTTTGCGGGAGCTTCGACGTTGTGCTGCACGTCAAACTCGCTGGCGCACGATGGACCAGCGCTGGGTGCGGTGGCGAGTGAAGCCGCGATTCGCGACGTGGCGTTGGCTGGTGGTTTCACACAGTTCCGCCGGGCGACGGAGACGCCGTTTAATCGAATCTTCGAAGCACGGAAGTAATCTGCTTTTCATCGCACATGTGATCTGCTTTTGATCGCACACAAAGGCACGAAAGCTCTTTCGTGCCTTTTGTGTGCTTTCGTGTTAACCTCGCCTGCCCTCCTCAGCTTCGTTCTAGTCCTCATCACTATGGACCGAAGAGTCGAACAGGTCATCGCCGAGATCGAAGCGGACGTCGCACGCTTGTGGGACACGGCGCAGCTTGCGGAGATGGTAAATCTCTCGGCGTCGCGTTTTCGTCATCTATTTAAAGAAGAGACGGGCCGGACGATTCATCAGTATTTGAGGGAGCGCCGGCTGGAACGCGCGGAGTTTCTGTTGCGCACGACTTTTCTTACGATCAAGGAAGTGTTGAGTGAGTCTGGTGGGAGCTCGATGAGTCATTTTGTTACCTACTTTAAGAAGCGATATGGGGTGACGCCGACGGCTTACCGCAAACAGTTAGCCAATTTCGTAAAGCATTAGCCATTTTCGAATACACTTTTCCGTTGACTCATAACAGCGATCAATCTACAGTCGTACTCACCAACCCCCTCAACTAAAAAACAAAACGGAGACGAGTTGAATGAGATTCCAGTCCTCACCAGGAAGAATTCTGTTCGTAATACTGTTGCTGCGCCTCACGGCGTTTGCGCAGGAGCCGGACGCGGTAGTCGCGACAGTCAACGGCGCGGAGATCAGGTTGAAGCAGGTGGATGAGACTGTTCTGAGTGCCATTTATCCACTGCAACAGCAGCTCTACGCCATTCGCAAGGTCGCGCTCGACAATCTGATCACCGCGCGGCTGCTCGAGGCTGAAGCACGTTCGCAGGGTGTTTCGATCGAGGAGCTGCGCGAGCGGCTCACGCGCGGCGAGATCCCCGGTGAAATTAAGGTTACGCGGGCGCAGGTTGAGGAAGCGTATGCGCAGAATGCTTCATTCTTCGCGTCGATGAGTCCGGATGAGGCGCGCGAACGGCTGCGGCTTGATCTGGAGAACCAGACCCGCATGCGTCATTACCGCGCCGGGATTGAAGAGCTGCGGCGGAAGTGGCCGGTCGTGATCAGGCTACCTGCGCCTGCGGTTTCGGGTCCGGAGTTGGTTGATGGATCACCGGTGAAGGGCCCGGCGAAGGCAGCGGTGACGATCGTTGAGTTTTCGGATTTTGAATGTCCGTTCTGTGCGCAGGTGCAGGACACGCTCAAGCAGATCATGGAACGTTACGGTGGCCAGGTACGGCTGGTGTTCAAGCACCTGCCGTCGGAAGGCCATCGCAATTCGCTCGCGGCGGCGCGCGCGGCGTATTGCGCGGGTGAGCAGGACCGGTTCTGGCAGTTTCACGATGCGGTGTTTGCGTCGCGGAAGTTGTCGCCTGAACTGTTTGGCGAGATTGGCGTGCGGCTTGGGCTTGGGCGCGAGAAGTTTGCCGCGTGTTTGAGTGATGAAGCGTCGCGTACGGCGATCGTTAGGGACATCGAGCTGGCGCGGCGTTATCGAATCGACAGTACGCCGAGTTTTTTGATCAACGGGAAGCTGGTAAAAGGCGCCCTCACCTTTGCCGAGTTTCAGAACCTCATTGAACGCGAGTTACAGCAACTATCAACCAATTAGGAGATCCTCATGCATCGATTGAATTGTCTTACTCTCTTTTTGATCTGTCTTGTCGTTACTCCCGCGATCGTGGAAGCGCGCTCGGCTAACGCACAGGAGAAATTGATTCGCGAGACTTATCGCAAACTGGAGCTTTACAACGCCGCCGCTCAGGTGTTTTTGAAAGAACAGTCGAACCGTATTTCACGTGTCGACGCGAGACTCAGTTTTGAGCTCACGGACTTTCGTTCCGGACACGTGCGCGAGATCGTGGGCCGGCGTTATGCGGAACTGGTGACGTTGCCGGCAGGCGAGATTGTGTCGTTGACGCATGGCAGCCATTCGCAGGATGAAGGCGCGGAAGAAGCAACTTTTGCCGCTGCGTGGGAACGCGGGCAGTATGCGTCAGTGTTTGACCCGCAATGGACCATCAGTGACGTGCTGAATTTCGAACCGGCGCGTTATTTCGATATTGGGGAGTATACGTCGTACCAGGTGACAGTTCGGCTGGAAGGTAAGAGCCGCACGTATCGGGCGTTGGCACTGTTTCACAACACGCCGGGAGTGGCGGGCGCTGTGGGACCGGAGTTTTGGGATGCTGTCGTCAATGGACTGAACCAGGTTTGGCAGGAAAAGCGTCCAGCGTACACCTCTAAGAGCTTGAACAAAGCAGCGGGAACGTCGTTGGATCAGGCTGGTAGTGCAGACTCAGTGATGGCGAGTGCGTCCTCCGAAGAGGTGCTTGCGGATGAAGTGGTCATGTCTTCCACCGCGATTCCGCTTTGGCTGAGCCAGGACGAAACGGAACATGCATCCGGTCATCATGCCGGCACGGCGGAGTACACCGGTGTTTGTTCTCTCGTTACGAACACGCTCCAACGCTGCCGGGTGGCGGTTGGTAATTTCGTTGCGTTTGATACGGGCTCGCTCAGTAACATAACGTTTTTCTTCTCGCACGTTGGCTCGAAGGATCTTAAAACCGAGAATCGCACCGGGGCAGTTGGCACTACGGTTCCGTGCGCTGCGGCGACCGGTGTTGCGTTCTCATCGTGTCTCTTGGGAACAAGCTGCGATAGCACGGCGAGTGTGTCGGTGAGTCTCTTGGTCGCTTCGGCGACTTCGTCTATAACCGGCGGCAATCTCTGGCGAGACTCCAATGCCGAGTTCTTCGCCTGCAACCTTGGCACGTCGACTGCCGGCAACAACTGCACGGTGCCGATTCTCGGAGTTTGTCCCATCGGTACGACTCCGAATGGTTCCGGCTTGTGCTGTTTCTCGGGCGTGGCGAGTTGCAACACGACTTTCGCGAGCCGTTGCATGCGTTTTGGCGGAGATTACGACTTCACAACCTGCACGTGTTTGGGCTGCGACAGCTGCGGTGGTTCGCCGATCTTGGTCGACATCAATGGCGACGGCATTGTGCTGACCGCGGCTGCTGACGGTGTTGACTTCGATCTGAACGGAAATGGCACCAGGGACCGTCTGGGTTGGACCACTTCGGGTTCCGACGATGCGTGGCTCGCGCTCGATCGCAATGGGAATGGCACGATCGACAAAGGCTCTGAACTGTTCGGCGACTTCACGCCGCAACCACCGGCGAATAACAAGAATGGATTTCTGGCCCTTGCTGAATTTGATAAGCGTGAGAGTGGCGGCAATGGCGACGGCTTAATTGATGAACGCGATTCGATCTTTACGCGACTGCGCCTCTGGCAGGACATAAACCACAACGGTATCTCTGAGCCTGAGGAAATGCATACTCTTGAATCGTTGCAGGTGAAAGCGTTTGAGCTGGAATTCAAGGAATCAAAGCGCGTGGATCAATTCGGCAACGAGTTCAAGTACCGGGCGAGAGTCCGCGACACCGCCGAAGCGAAAGTGGCACGTTGGGCCTGGGACGTATTTCTCGCTCACTAGGGTTTAACCACCGGGGGCACAAAAGGCACAAGAGTCAGGGAGAAATTTTTGGGGTCGTCCCTTTCTCTTGTGCCTTTGTGTGCCCTTTGGTGGCTGTGCTGTGTGGCTTACTTTTTCCAGGTAGGCAGGATACGGCGGGCCGGCTTTTCCTGTTTCAGGCCCAGCGCCCAGTCCGCCTGCATCAGCGTGTGAATGTCACGTGTACCTTCGTAGATGATCGCGGCCTTGCAATTGCGCAGGTAACGCTCCACGGGGTAGTCATTTGAATAACCATTCGCACCGTGGACCTCAATCGCCATCGAGGCGGCCTTTTCGCTACGCGTCGTGGCTTGCCATTTTGCCAGACTCGTGGCCTTCGCGTTTGGCTTACCCTCGTTCTTCAAATACCCGGCGCGGAGCCACAACAGGTGCGACATCTGGTAATCCGCTTCCATCTCCGCGATCTTCTGTTTCACCAACTGATGATTCCCGATCTTCGTCCCAAAGGTCTCACGCGTGTTTGCATACGCTATCGAGGCATCACGCGACGCGCGAATCACTCCCGTTGCTCCCGAGGCCACCGTATACCGTCCCTGCTCGAGCGCAAACATCGCAATCTTGAAACCCTCACCCTCTTCACCAACCATGTTCTCCTGTGGCACGCGTACGTCCTGCAACGAGAAATAACCCGTATTACCGGCGCGTATGCCGAGCTTCCCGTGAATGGTCCCGGAAGAAAAACCCTTCATGCTGCGCTCAACGATAAAACACGACATGCCCGTGTGGTCGCGCTTGCGCCGCTTCTCCTCATCAGTCCAGCAAAAGAAGAGAAAGTTGTCGGCGACGTCCGCCAGACTGATCCACATCTTCTCGCCATTCAACACCCACTCGTTTCCTTCACGCCGAGCGGTAGAACGCGCTCCAACCACATCCGACCCCGCCCCTGGCTCGGTCAGTCCGTAGGTAGCAATCTTTTCGCCCTTGGCCTGCGGCACCAGATACTTTTGCTTTTGGGCTTCGCTGCCCCAGGTGTACAGCGTCAGCGAATTCAATCCCGTATGCACCGACATGATCACGCGCAGGAACGTGTCGACTGCCTCCAACTCTTCGCAAACCAGCCCCAGCGAAATGTAATCAAAACCAGCGCCGCCGTACTCCTCCGGAATGCAAACACCAAGCAGGTTGAGCTCGGCCATCTTGCGCAAAACGCCAGGCTGAAATTCTTGTTTCTCGTCCCACTCCTTGATAAACGGCGCGACTTCCTTCTGCGCAAACTCCCGCACGGTCTGCACCAGCGCCTTGTGGTCTTCGGTCAGTTCAAAATCGATCATTTCACTACTCTTTTCATTAGGGTGCTAAAAATGACCGGACATCTTACTCAAGTCGAAACTGCAATGTCCAAAAGGCGCCGCTTTGCTATACTCGCGACATGCCGAAAAAACGCGGGGACAGTAACGTCACTACGGTGGGATTGGTGCAGATGTCGTGCGTGCCCGAACCCGAGAAGAACCTCAAAAAAGCGATCGAAGGAATCAAGAACGCGGCCAAACGCGGCGCGCAGATCGTTTGTCTTCAGGAGCTTTTCCGCTCGCAATACTTCTGCCAAACCGAAGACATTCAGCTCTTCAAACTTGCGGAAACCATCCCCGGCCCGTCGACCGAAACTTTGAGCAAGATCGCAAAGCAGAAAAACGTCGTGATAGTAGCGTCGCTATTCGAAAAGCGCGCCGCGGGTATTTATCACAACACGGCAGTAATGATCGACGCTTCGGGCAAAATCGTCGGTAAGTATCGCAAGATGCACATTCCCGACGATCCCCTGTACTACGAGAAGTTCTATTTCACTCCGGGCGATCTCGGCTTTCAAACTCACGACACGAGCTACGGCAAAATCGGCACTCTCGTCTGCTGGGACCAATGGTTCCCCGAAGCGGCCCGGCTCACTGCACTCGGCGGCGCTCAGTTTCTGTTTTACCC
>DASUPR010000150.1:0-3668 GCA_036281015.1 Pyrinomonadaceae bacterium | reverse complement strand
GCTGAAATCAGTAAACGGTTCATTACGAAATTCGGTAGGCATTCAGACTCCGTAGTTTGTTCTGTGTTGTTAATCCCACTTGCCGGCTTTTTGCAGTTTCTTGATTTTGCGCTTCACGATCTCGCGTTTGAGTGCGCTCATTTTGTCGAGAAACACGATGCCGTCGCAGTGGTCGGTTTCATGCAGCATGCAGCGCGCGGTGAGTTCCATGCCGTCGAGCTCAAACCAGTTTCCTTTTAGGTCCTGGGCTTTGACGATCGCGCGCAGGTTGCGTTCGACGGGCGTGAAGATGCCGGGAAAAGACAGGCATCCTTCGTCGCCGTTTTGCGTGCCTTCGACACGCAGGACCTCCGGGTTGATGAGCACGACGCGCTGTTTTGGATCTTTGCCGCCGGAGCAGTCCATGACAAACAGCCGTTTGGGGGCTCCGACCTGCACCGCGGCCAGGCCGACGCCCGGCGCAGCGTACATCGTCTCAAACATATTGCTGACCAGCTTCGCGAGGTTCTCGTCAAACTCCGTCACGGGATCCGCGGGAGTGTCGAGCACCGGCGCTGGCCATTTAACTATCTCCAACAGTGACATATTACTTCCGTTCTAAGTCGCCGTTGATTGCTTCTAACGCACTTCGAGCGACGGTCTACGATGTGGATTCTACGACGAACGCTGCTCCAACGCTAATTGCCTCTTGGCTGTACCGAAGCGCTTTTTGTAGAACACCTATGCGCTCGGGTAAACGGTAGCGCGTTGGTAAAAGGTACCGGTTTGTAAACGGTACCGCTCGGGTAAACGATAGCGCTTGATAAGACCCGGCTCCGCCGCCGGATGTGAGGCGAGGCTCTGCCTCGCCGGCGCTGGCGGGTCTAAAAGCATGTGGGCTACGCCCCTGGTTCCGGCTTAGCCCAAGACTGTTAGGCCAGAGGCCGAACGAGGGGCTTAGCCCCATTTGTTTTTTAACACCTACGGCGGGGCGTAGCCCCGCCTCACATCCGGCGGCGTAGCCGTTGCGTGAGTTGCGCTCCGCTGCCAACTAACGCTTCCGCTACCGAACTGTTGCGCTCTGCTGCCAACTAACGCGCTCGGCACCGAACTAGCCTTGCGGTTGGTCCGCGTACCCATGCAGTTGAGTTGCTCGCTCTAATACCCACGCAGCTGTTCGCGGTAGCCTTCGAAGTTGCGCTTCATTTCGCCCAGGCTGTCGCCGCCGAACTTCTCGCGCATGGCGCGCGCGAGGGTCAGGGCTACCATCGACTCACCAATCACGCCAGCTGCGGGGACCGCGGTGACGTCGGAACGCTCGAACGCCGCCGCCTCTTCTTCCTTCGTGTCGATATCGACAGATCGAAGCGAGCGACGAAGCGTCGACAAAGGTTTCAGGTGGCCGCGGATGCGGATCTCTTCGCCGTTCGTGATGCCGCCTTCAAGCCCGCCCGCGCGGTTCGTCTCGCGTATGAACTCCCGCGTCTCGGCGTTGTAAGCGATCTCGTCATGAACTTCCGAACCCGGCAGACTACTCGCTTCAGCACCCGCGCCGATCGAAACAGCCTTCACCGCCGGAATCGACATCACCGCCTGCGCCAACAGTCCATCAAGCTTCAAATCCCACGCCGTGTGCGAACCCAAACCCGGCACGACACCGCGAACAGCGACCTCAAAGATCCCGCCGAGCGTGTCGCCACGGTGACGCGTCTCGTCGATCAACTCGATCATCTTCTGCTCGGCTTCAACATCAGCACAGTGCAATGGCGCATCGTCAGCAATCGCGGCGATCTGGTCCCACGTTAACTCGAGCGGCTTATCCGGTATGCCGCCGAGTTGAATCACATGACTGCGCACTTCGATGCCAAAGCTGGACAACAACTGTTTCGCAAGCGCGCCACACGCGACGCGCGCCGTCGTTTCACGAGCCGAAGCGCGTTCGAGGATGTTGCGCAGATCGCGCACGTCGTACTTCAACCCACCCGGCAGATCGGCATGCCCCGGCCGCGGGCGCTTCAAACGCCGCGACTTCTCCGGTGCGATCTCGCGCGTCTCAGCTGCCATGACGTCGGTCCAGTTGGGCCAATCCTTGTTTTCGATCAGCAACGTGATCGGTGATCCGAGCGTGAGTCCATGACGAACGCCGTTCAAAATCTCAGCATGATCGCGCTCGATCTTCATGCGCCCGCCACGCCCGTAGCCAAGCTGCCGCCGCCGCAATTCGTCGTCGATAAGTTCTTGATTAATTGGCAGGCCCGCAGGCAGACCTTCGACAATCGCGACCAGCGCGCGTCCGTGTGATTCTCCGGCTGTGGTGAATCTGAGCATCAGTTCAAGAATTCCTCGGCGAAGATGTTTCCCCGCCCGAGGATACCATGCGGATCGAAAGTCTTTTTCAACGCGGCCATCTCGCGAAGCTGATCGTCGCTATAAAAAAGCCGCAGGTAGTCGCGTTTCAACTTTCCGACGCCATGTTCGGCGGAGAGCGTACCACCAACAGAAGCGGCGTACTTCAGAAACTGCACGTACAGCTCACGCGCGCGAGCGCCCTCGTCTTCATCGCGCGGCAGTATGTTGACGTGAACGTGATTGTCGCCGATGTGACCGAAGATCGTGTAACGCAAGCCACTGGACCGCAGTGTTTGTTTGTAGAGATCGAAGAGCCCGGGAAACGCGGCATCCGGCACGGCCATATCGGTTGAAACTTTTCTCTGCCGGTAATGCGCAAACCACTCGTTCATCAACACAGGAAGCTGGTGGCGAAACTCGCGCAATCTTGCCTGGTCCTGTTCGTTGGTAGCAAACCACGAATCCACGAAAGCATGGTGCTTATCCAACATCACGAGCCATGTATTCAGGATCGATTCTTCCGTTTGATCCGTGGTTTCCTGTTCGAAAAAGATCGCGGCGACAGCCGCCCCGGGGACCTCCGGATATTTTTGTCGCAGGAAGTTCAGCGATTCGTTATCGAAGAACTCGAGTGCTCGCGCATCAACGGCGCCGCTTTTCGCTTCAGCGACGAAGGCGAGCACGTCGGACTCGTTGGCGAAAAACACCACGCCGCTTAAGAGGCCTTGCGGCTTGGGCACCAGCCTGGCTTCGATCTCGCAGATGACTCCGAGCGTGCCTTCGCTGCCGATGAAAAGATCGAGCGCGTCCATGTCGGGTGCGATGAAGTAACCTGCTGCATTCTTGCGCGTCGCAGGGCGATGGTAAGTAGGAACGGGGATCTTCGGGATTTTGTCGCCGCGGCGCAGATCAAGAACCTCGCCGGAAGCAAGCACTACCTTCAAACGCTCGATGTAATTGCGCGTTGGACCATATTTGAAAGTTCTCGCACCCGAAGCGTTCGTTGCGACAGTGCCGCCGAGAAAACAACCGCGTTCGGTCGGGTCTGGCGGGTAAAGCAAACCTTGCTGATCTACCGCTCGTTGAAAATCCGCGAGTATTACACCGGCTTCAGCAACGCCTCGGTAATTTTCAATACTCTTGATGCGGTTGAGTCGATCCGTCGCCAACACGATCCCGCCGAACGGAACGCGTCCGCCGACCGTCCCCGTTCCTGCTCCTGAAACCGTTACCGGCACCCGATCTCGATTCGCCGACGCCAGCACTTCCGCCACTTCCTCAATCGTTTCAGGAAGAACGACGCGATCCGCGTGTCCGTCGCGTATAAAACTCGCGTCTGC
>DASUPR010000149.1:0-5252 GCA_036281015.1 Pyrinomonadaceae bacterium | reverse complement strand
GTTGACACGCCGGAGACTCACCGCGCTCGGAGGCAACGACGCGCACTCGAACATCGGTTTGAGTCTGCGCGACAGTTCGGGCAAGACGCTTGCGGGAATCCAGCTCGATCCGTACGAAACGAGTTTTCGGCTGGTCCGTCTCCACGCGATCACGACCGAAGCCAAAGTACTGTTGCCCGAGCATCTCACGGAAGCGATCAAAGCCGGCCACTGCTTCATCGGCTTCGACCTTTTCGGGGACACAACCGGCTTTACGTTCGAGGCCCAAAGCCCCACGGAGAAGAAGATCCAGGGCGACGAAATACAGCTACAACCTCAAACCAGTCTGCGCATACACACACCCATGGCAAGCCGCATTTTGCTTTTCAAAGACGGCTCGGCAATTCTCAACGAGAGCGGAGTCACAACGAAGGAAATACCTGTGACTGAGCGAGGGGTTTACCGAGTAGAAGTTTATTTACCGGAGATTGAACGGATTATTGGCGAAAAGCCTTGGATCATTTCCAACCCGATTTACGTACGATAAATGGAATTTAAAAACGGCTACGCCCCACCGGGTGCCCTGCTAGCTGCCCTGTGGGGCGTCAAACCATCGCCGGAAAGCTCCGGCTTACTTGTTCTCGGAAGCGGTGCGTACGTTCACCGGATTACTGTTGGGGACCTAGTGTTTGGTCCCGACACTCCCTCGTTCCCGAGTATAGTGGGTTTCGGGAGAACAGCCTTCCACACACTGTTTTTTCAAGTCCGTCCAGTCTAGGCTCGGTACGTTAGCGTGTCAAGATTCAGCTTGACCGAATATGAACAATACAAGTTATGGAAATCAGAATACCCACTCCGGAAAACTTCAACTTTAAACGAACCATCATCAGCCACGGCTGGTACGGCCTGCTCCCGTTTGGCCTCAATTCCGAGAAATGGGAACTCTCGCGCGTCGTCGACGTTGGCCCAAAGCCGCCCGTAAATATCACGATGAGCGGGCGAAAACACCACGTCCGTGTCACGGTCCCACGCGAGCTCAACCAGACCGAAACCGCCAAGGTCATGCGCGACGCCCGGCACATCCTCCGGCTCGACGACGACCTGCAACCGTTCTATTTCGCGACCGGCGCGGACCCGGAGTTTTCCTGGATCGGGGTCCAGGGCGCCGGACGAATGCTCCGTTCGCCAACCGTCTTCGAAGACCTCGTGAAGATGCTCTGCACGACCAACTGCTCGTGGGCCCTCACGCAGAAGATGGTCACCGGACTGGTAGAAAATCTCGGACGCGAGACCAGCGACGATGGGGAGAAACGCCGATCATTTCCGACCGCCGCGGCTATGGCCGAGATGCCGCTGAAGTTTTTCGTGGACGAGGTCCGCTCCGGCTATCGCGCGCCTTATCTGAAAGAGTTGGCCGGACGGGTGGCGTCCGGTGAACTGAACGTCGAGGAGTGGCTAACAAGTCCGGTCTCGACGGCCGAACTGATCAAGCAGATCAAAGGCGTGAAAGGCGTCGGCGATTACGCCGCCGAGAACCTGTTGAAATTGTTGGGGCGTTATGACGGGCTCGCGCTCGACTCGTGGACGCGCGCGAAGTTTTTTCAGGTCAGGAACAACGGGCGAAAAGCGAACGACAAAAAGATCGCTCGCTACTATTCACGGTTCAACGAGTGGCGTGGGCTCGCGCTGTGGTGCGATATGACCCGCGATTGGCTTGAGTAAAAAAGCGGCCTCCGGAGGAAGGCCGCCCTTTTTTATTTGCTAGTTTGCGGCCCCGCAAACTATTTGTTGAAGACCAGGGTTGAATCCTGGGCACCGCGCGGACTTTCACTGTGACGATTAACCGTTAATACCTTACCGTCAGCCGACAGTTGCAGCTTGTCGTTCGAGTTCATAGTGATCTCGCCGTTGGGTCCCTGGAAAGTGGACTTGGACGAGAGCTCGATCGTTTTACCGTCTGCTGAAACCGTGGCTTTCCTCACGGTCTTTCCACGTTCGTTTTCCGTGGAAGTTTCGCTTCCATCAAGATTGAATGTTCTTGGGCCACCCATACCACGGCCGCCACCACCGCCTCCCGGGCCGCCGCCTGGAGCACCACCAGCAGGGGGATTGCCACCGGTGATTCTCTCCTCGATCGTGATTTCTTTCTCGGTTTGCGTGATCACCCACGAGATGCTTTCGGCGTTTTGCTGACGTGGATTGAGACCCTGGCTTTTGCTCTTATCAAGCGTCCAGGTGCCGGCGAAATTGGCGGGCGCGGCAGCATGCACGGCCAGCGTGATTACGAGCGCGCTCATTACGCTAAGAGCACAAAGCAACTTTCTCATTCAAGATCTCCTTAAGAAGTTGTTAATGAATATCCGGCGAATACGTCTTATGAATGATTCGGCGAATGCGCGGAGTCTAGCAGAATGACCAACGAATTTCTGTAAGCAAATGTAAAGTTTTGTATAGAGAAGGTAAAGAAACCCATAGTTGGAACCTTTCTCTTCAGGGCTACGTACGATGCGAGGTGTTGATGATCGAACGCGATCATTTTTCTTGTCATAACAAATCTGCGAGCGGTGTTTAGGTCGCAGAGGAGCTCGGTGATAACGAGTGAGCTAACTAAATTAAGGAGAGCTGTAATGAAGTCAATCATGAGTAGAATGCTGGTCGTTTTAATGGTTGGTGCACTGACGAGTGTCGCTGCGCTCGCCAAGGTGCATAAGCACAAGGTCACCTTCGAAGAGGACATCAAGGTGAACGGTACGGTCGTAAAGAGAGGCAGCTACGACGTCAAGTTTGACGACGAGACCAATCAACTTTCGATCTTGAAGAACGGTAAAGTCGTTGCCCAGGCCATGGCCCGCCTCGAGTCGCGCGCCAAGAAAGCCAACGATTTCCAACTGCGCTCAACCAATAAGGACAACGAGCAGCAACTGACGGGCGTAACCTTCGGCGGTTCTGACAAAGACATCGTCATCACCGAGGGCGGTGCGTCAACCACGGGCAGCAACTAAGAAAAGTTTTTCCCCCTTAACGATACAACCCCTCCTGCGCCTCTAAGCTTCGGCTTGGAGGCGTAGTTGTTTTTAGTGCAGCCGATCTCTAGTATGAGTGCATGCAATACAGAAAATTTGGCCGCACCGGATGGGAAGTTAGTGAGATGGGCTATGGCATGTGGGGCATGGCCAGTTGGTCCGACTCGAGCGACGATGAGTCGCTAAGCTCGCTGCAAGCCGCAGTTGATCTCGGGTGCAATTTTTTTGATACGGCTTATGCGTATGGCAACGGCCGCAGCGAAAATCTGTTGGGCCAGGTAGTCAGATCCAATCCCGAAAAACGTCTCTACACCGCCACCAAGATTCCACCGAAATCACTGAAATGGCCCGCGCCGCCGGAATCGAATTTGATGGAATCTTTTCCACCGGACCACGTCGAAGAGTACGTGCATCGCAGTCTCGAAAACGCGAAGCTCGATCAATTCGACCTGATGCAGTTTCACACGTGGAATGACGATTGGATGCGCGACGATCGCTGGTTCTACAAGCTCGACGATCTGCGCAGCCAGAAACTGCTCCGCGCGATCGGCATCAGTATCAATCGTTGGGAACCGTGGAACGGCGTGCGCGCGGTGCGCAGCGGCCAGATCGACGCCGTGCAGGTGATCTACAACATCTTCGATCAAAATCCGGAAGACGATCTCTTCCCTGCTTGCCGCGAGATGGGCGTCGCCGTGATCGCGCGTGTGCCGTTTGATGAAGGGACGTTGACGGGCACGTTAACGAAAGACAGCACGTGGCCCGAAGGCGACTGGCGCAACACTTACTTCGTTCCCGAGAACTTAATTGCGAGTGTGGAACGAGCAGACGCAATCAAGAAGCTGCTCGAAGAGTGGAACCGCGAACACGAAACACGCATCACGATGCCGGAGCTCGCGTTGCGTTTCATTCTGGCGAACGAAGATGTGAGTACGATCATTCCGGGAATGCGAAAGCTGTCGCACGTTAAAGCCAACATCGAGGCGAGTGATGCTGGTCCGTTGCCGAAGGAGTTGCATGAAAAGCTAAAGGGCTTCCGCTGGGTGCGAAAGCCCACGCCCTGGTCTCAGTGAGACCCGATTAGCTTTTCATGTTTAGAGTTCTCACGAGGAATGCCCACCGGTCGGCGATCTCTTCGATGACCTTCGTGGTTGGTTTCCCGGCGCCGTGTCCGGCTTTTGTTTCAATCCGAATCAAGACCGGAGCATCGCCTTTCTGCGCCTCTTGAAGCGCTGCGGCAAACTTGAAGCTGTGTCCCGGCCAGACGCGATCGTCGTGATCCGCGGTCGTGATCATCGTCGGCGGATACGAAGTTCCCGGCTTGATGTTGTGCAGCGGTGAATACGCGTACAACGCTTTGAAGTCTTCCGCATTGTCCGACGAACCGTAGTCCGAAACCCACGCCCAACCGATCGTGAACTTCTGAAACCGCAGCATGTCCATCACACCGACTGCTGGGATCGCCGCGCCGAACAGATCCGGACGCTGCGTCATTGCCGCGCCGACGAGCAGTCCGCCATTGCTGCCGCCGCCGATTGCGAGCTTCGGTGTTGACGTGTACTTGTTCGCAATCAACCACTCTGCCGCGGCGATGAAGTCGTCAAACACGTTCTGCTTCTTGAGCTTCATGCCGGCCTGGTGCCAGTCTTCGCCATACTCGCCACCGCCGCGCAGATTTGCCTGTGCGTAGACGCCGCCCATCTCCATCCACACGAGGTTGCCGACTGAAAACCCGGGCGACAAAGAGATGTTGAAGCCGCCGTAGCCGTAGAGATAAGTCGGGTTGTTGCCGTCGAGCTTCAGGCCTTTCTTGTGAGTGATGAACATCGGCACTTTCGTGCCGTCCTTGCTCGTGTAAAAGACTTGCTTCGTTTCGAAGTCACTCGGGTTGAACTCGACTTTCGGTTGTCGAAAAATGGTGCTCTTGCCCGTCGTGAAGTCGTAACGATAGATCGTGGTCGGCGTCGTGAAGCCGGTGAAGGCGTAGAACGTTTCTTTGTCTGTCGCCTTGCCGCCGAAGCCGTCAGCCGTGCCGATGCCGGGGAACGCGATGTCGTTCACGAACTTGCCCGCCGTGTCGTAAATCTTCACCTGCGTGTAAGCGTCTTTGAGATAGTTGAGGACAAACTTGTGATTGACGAACGTGGTCGCCTGAAGCGTCTCTTTCGTTTCGGGAACGACGATTTTCCAATTCTCACGGGCGGGCTTTGTCACGTCGATCTCGATCACTTTGCCGCGCGGCGCTCGTTC
>DASUPR010000148.1:0-2857 GCA_036281015.1 Pyrinomonadaceae bacterium | reverse complement strand
CGGACCACGCCGTTTCTCTTCGGCTTCCAAAGCCTGACCGGAATTACAGGCGTCGATGATCAGCAACAAGTGGCCGGCATCAATACCTTCAACAGCAGATTCCAACTCGAGATCGGAGATGCTGTGCGCGAGCATCGTCTTCAAACCTTCCTCGGTCAGCTTCGTGCGGTCGCCCGTGTAACCGAGGTCGTGCGGGATCAAGTAGAAACGTTGCGCCTGCGCGGTGCCGTGTCCCGCGTAGTAAATGATCACAGTGTCTTCCGGCTCCACTCGCTTCAACGCATCGAGCGGCCCGGTTTTCAACGAAGGTGGTCCAGGTTCACCGGCCAATCGTTTGATCGCGGCGAGAATGTTTGCCTTCGTCGCGTCTTTGTCGAGCAGTTGGACCACCTCGACACGCTCAAACTCGCCGAGCTGCGTTTGCCGCTTGCGTACCTCTTCACCAAAATCGCGTGCATCCGCAGTCGCATACTTCAAGTTGTATTGCGGATTCTCATACTCATTCACGCCAACGGCGATGATGTAGGCCGTGCCTTTGCGCTTCAAACTCTCCGCGCCCGTAAACACGAGCGGCGCATCCTTGCTCTTCACGTTGTCGCGATTGAACGCATACGCCACGAGCCGGTTCGGCCCGGACGTAACCGTGATCTCTTCTTCAAGCGACACGGAAGGCTGACCCTTCAGCACATCGCCATGCCAAACCTTCACGAGCGAGCCGTTGCGAAACAGACGCACGTCGCGCGCGCCCGTGCCTTGCGAGTTGTCTTTGTCAGCCGGCGCGTCCGTGATGTCGATCTTTACGCGGATCGTGCGCGTCGCGATCGGCGTGTCAGGCGCAGGTTGGCCCACCAAGGTAAGCTTCACGATCGGTTGGCGCCGATCCTTCTTCGAAACATCCTCCGAAACGCGCGGCCGCTTTCCCGCAAACACGTCCGACAGCAAACCCGGATAGTAAAACTCGTTGAAGAACCACTCGATCGGGGCAACGTTGAACGTCTCCTGGTTATAGCGCCACAGGATCTGGTTCCACGAAACAGGCGTGCCGTCAAACAATCCCTGCGGCGTGACGACCATCCACTCGCCGCCATCGTCGAGTGAGATCAACGTCAACAAGTGCTCGCCAGTCTTCGTGTCCCACAAGAAGGTGCTGCCATCTTCACCCGCCGTAGCGAGCAAGCGGCCGTCAGGATGGAAGTCGAGCGATTCGATATTCGCGGTATGGCCGGTTAACGTGGCGAGCTCGCGCTTCGCGGCGAGGTCCCAGATCTTGATCGTGTTGTCAGTGCCACCGGTTGCGAGCAGTTTGCCGTCACGACTAAACGCGACTTTGCCGACAGCTCGCCCGTGTCCCTTCAGGTTTCCAATCTCGCGGCCCGAAGCGACATCCCAAATCTGCACCTGACCGATGGCTTCCACTTTCAAATCCTTCATCAAGTCCTGCGGATCGGGCGTCGGGGTACCTTTCTGACGCTTCCCACCCTTTGATCCACTCATCGCCCCGCTCATCATCGCCGCGAGATCGATGTTGGCCTTCGACTCAAAGCCACCCGTGACCAGCGTCTTGCCGTCAGGACTAAACGCGAGCGACGTCACAGTGCGGCCCATCGTTCCCGCAGCCATCGAGCCCATCACGTTCGTCATCATCCCGACGATCTCGTTCATGTTCGGCATCGTCGGCATCTGCCCGGGCTTGATCTGCGGCGGCGTGAACGAGGCCATCGGCGAGCTTCTCAGTTCGTGCAATCTGGTTCCCGACTGCGCGTCCCAAAGCGCAACCTGGCCCATCGATCCGATCGTCGCGACCACGCGCCCGTCAGCACTGAACTCGGCTTCGCTTGGCAGTTCATCCGCTGCCATCGAACGCAGTTCTCGTCCGTTCTTCACGTCCCAAAGCTTCACCTGGCTACCGCGCAAATATGACGTCGGACCAGTTGGACCTTGTCCCTGCTGTTCGACCGCGCCGTAAACTACCGCCAGCACGCTGCTGTCGGCACTGAACCGCATCTTCTGCACAACGCCGGCATCACCTGACGGCGTGAGCGTAAACAACTGCCGGCCACTCGGCGTCTCAACCAGCGAAAGCACGCTGCTGTTTGGCTTCATCACCGCCACCACGCGACCATCCGGGCTCGGAACGCCGTACGTCTTCTCTGACGACGCCGACGCCGGAACGATCCGCAAGCCGCTGCCGGTGCGCAGGTCCCAACGCGTCCTTCCGCCGGACGTAAGCTGTGTTCCATCCGCACTGAAAGCAACGTTGTACGCCATGTTCGTGCGGCCGGTGAGATTCGAAACGCGCTTCGCAGTCTCGGTTTCCCAAATGATCGTGTCCGTGTCGAAGCCGCCGGTCGCGATTCGTTTGCCGTCGTCACTGAACGTCATGAACGCATCCGCCTGTGCCAGAAATGCGCCGCTGTTTGGAACCTTCAACTGCGTTACCTCGCGGCCGCTCGCGACGTCCCAAATCTTCACGACGTAGTTTTCCGACAATGCAAGCAATCGACCATCGCGGCTGAATTTGACCTGGCTGTACTCTTTCGTCGTTTGGCCCAGGTCCTGATCTTTTTTCGCCGTTAGATCCCAAAGCTTCAGACGTTTCTCGACGATGCCGGCCGCGACCACGCGCCCGTCAGGCGTAAACGCAAAGCTGATCGTGTCGACGCGTTTGTCTGACAACTTCACGCGGCGCACTTCGCGGCCACTCGACAGATCGAGTACTCGCGCTTGAGCTTCAGCATCGTCGTCGAGCATGACGAACTGCGTACCGTCAGGAGAGATCGCCATTCCGGCTTCACTGCCCGTGTAGCCAGACGTCGCGGGTGAGGTCAATTCCAGCGTGCGCAGTTCGCGGCCGGTG
>DASUPR010000147.1:0-3225 GCA_036281015.1 Pyrinomonadaceae bacterium | reverse complement strand
AGGGAAAACTATGGGCAGGCTTTGGCAGGCATGGAATCAAAACTCCTTGTGGTAAACAGACCTTCATCTCGCTTAGTCGATTGGCACCACATACTCGTTACTGCGGACCATGTTCAGGCGCGCGCGTGCGGCCGTCTCGATGGCTCGTGGATCGTTGCGAAGTTCTTCGACTTCCGCTTTTAACGACTCATTAATATTGCGAAGTGTTTCCACGTCCGATTGCATAACTGAAAACTGCTGCGCCGCGACCTGAAACTTCGCGCGCGTACGCATGTTCACCGTCACACAGACGGCAAACGTAGCCAGCAAAATCATGCCGAATACAACCCACGAGGGGATTATTCCTCCGCGGCGCCGCACGTCGGCGCGGCTGCCAATGATCTCCGCCGAGATCTGCTGCATAGAAGCTAGCGAAGCGTTTGCGCTGCGCGGCAACACGCGCTGCGATCTGATTCGTTCGTCAACCCAGTAAGTATTTGCGACCTTGCTCAAGTAGCACCTCCACGTCCTTTGCCGATTCTGACTCCGCATAAATACGTACTAGGGGTTCGGTTCCCGAAGGACGCACCAACAGCCACGAATCGTCCTCGAATATGATCTTTACACCGTCTATGCGGTTGATTGATTTCACCTTCCGCCCGCCAACAGAGGCGGGTTCCTCTTTCAACTTTTCCTGTAACACCGGCATCAGCTCGGGCGTGAGTTTCACGCCGATTCGCCCGGACTCGAGTCGTCCCGTTTGCGCAAAGAGATGATCCAGTTGTTCGCTCAGGGACGCGCCGCGCGCCGCAACCGCCTCCGCTGCAAGGAGACACGCCAGGAGGCCATCTTTCTCCGGATAGTGACCTTTGATCGATAACCCGGCCGACTCTTCGCCGCCGAGGATAATCTTGTCCTCATTGATTAGTTCTCCGATGTATTTGAAACCGACGGGTGTTTCATAAACCGGTAAACCATGAGATTTGGCGACCCGATCCACCAGATGTGACGTGGCTACCGACCGGGCAACGCCCCCATTCCACTTCCTCGACTGCGCCAGGTAATCAAAAAGTATCGCGATGAGCTGGTTCGGCGTGATGAACTGGCCGTTCGCATCAAGGACGCCAAAGCGATCGCCGTCACCGTCAGTCGCCAGCCCGAGAACGCATTTGTCCGCAAGCACCAACTCACGTAACTCTTCCAAATGACTAGCTTCCGGTTCCGGTGCACGGCCGCCAAACAGCACGTCGCGCCAGTTATGGATCGTCGTGACGCCCAAACCGTGCCGCCGCAGCAGTTCATCGAGATAACCGCGGCCGGTTCCCCAGAGCGGGTCGTAGGCGTAATGTCCACCGGCTTTGCTAATCAGGTCGAACCGGACCTTTTGTTCGAGATCCGCAAGGTACGCATTGCGCGGGTCAAAGCTCTTCGAACCCTTTTGCGCGGCGCTCTTGGGCCGGTTTTCAACCGGATTTCCCAACAATTCTTCAATTTTGCTGGTGACTGCCGGCAACGCCGGGGCGCCGTCCGCGGTCGAAAGCTTCATTCCGCTGTACTCAGGCGGGTTGTGCGACGCCGTGAAATTGATCCCGCAGATCGCGTTTTGCGAACGAATCGCGTGCGAAACAGTCGGCGTCGGCGTCGGGCCGTCACAAACCAACGCTTCAAATCCTTTTGCAACAATGATTTCAGCGCATTCAGCGGCAAACTTTTCGCCGAGGAACCGGGTGTCGTGGGCGATAATCACCGGCCGCCCGGTTTCATTCGCGAACTGTTCGCAGATGGCCTCGGTCACTCTGCCTACGGCGGCAAAGGTGAACTCATCCGCAATGACGGCTCGCCAACCCGATGTTCCGAAGTGAATCGACATCCTTAAAAATTAAGAGACTGCTTAATCGAGAATTGAGAGTTACTCCACAAGATAGTTGGTGTACCGGGTTCCTCAGCCCCAACTAAATGTGCTTTGCGTTCTGTCAATTTCTTGCCGCTCAACGACTTAGCGGCGATATTGGCGGACTGTAGCACCGGCGCTTAAATAGTGTAAAGATTTTTCTGTGCAACGCTTGACGACCGTAAGTTCAACATTTACTTGAACTAACAGCGCTTAAGGCTGTGTTTTGGCGAACAAAAAGCGAACGGAAATCCGGCGATTTTCTGCGGCCTCTTGGGTTTAAAACTTGTTGACAGCGCTGGGGTTGCATAACTAGACTTCAAAGCGTGCGGTTCTTGCCCGCGGCACTCCTCTCGGCAAATTGAAACAGTCAAAGGGAAGTGGTAAATGCCTGAGTCCCAGGATTCTGCCCAGTTACCAATTAGTTCGATCGTTCGCGCTGTTTGTGAAGCCGCAAATGGCGGCCCCGATCTGCTTTATGAAGTGATGATCAAGATGAGTTTGATGGTCGAGGCGACTGCGCCCACCTACGGACTCTCGATCTGGGCCACGTCAGACTCCGGCAAACCGACTCTACGCTGGGCCGAAGGACTGGAAGAAAACGAGATCGCGATCGCCGAAGGCACTGTCGCTGAACTCTTTGAAAGCAAAGGACGGCCGCAACCAGCGAGAGAAGGCGATCAGTCGATCTGTCTGCTGCTCGCGTTGCCGTCGAACACGCGCGATGGCGCGGCACTGTATGGCCGTTGTGTTCGGCCCCTGTCTGAGCAACAGGCAAAAGATCTCAATGCATTGGGCGACGTGGCCCACCTGGCCCATGCCCTGCAAACGTCCGCGCCGCCACCGCCTGCTGGTTCAAAGACGCCCGTGCCGACGGTCAGTTCGTTGCCGGGAATGGTGTTCAGCAGTCGCGCAATGGCCGAAGTCGCGCGCAATGTAGAACGTATCAAGGATTCCAGCTCGACGATTTTGGTCACGGGCGAATCGGGCAGTGGCAAGGAGTTGATCGCCAGAGCGATTCATCGTCTCAGCCGCCGTTCGGAAAGCGAGTTTATTCCGTTCAACTGTTCGGCTGTGCCGGCGGAACTGATCGAGAGCATGTTGTTTGGACACCGGCGCGGTACGTTCACCGGCGCGATGCAGGACCAGGCGGGATTAATCCGTTCCGCTGAAAACGGCACTCTCTTTCTTGACGAGATCGGAGACCTGCCGCTTTCACTCCAGCCAAAGCTTTTGCGTTTCTTACAAGAAGGAGAGATCCACACGCTGGGCGAGCGAGCGCCGCGCAAAGTTAACGTGCGCGTGATTGCCGCTACGCATAAGGATCTCGAAGAGCTCGTCAGAGAGAAACTGTT
>DASUPR010000146.1:0-11646 GCA_036281015.1 Pyrinomonadaceae bacterium | reverse complement strand
CCGCGACTGGTGGGTAGACGAGAACTACTCGCACGGTCTGCTGGTTCCCTTCATAATCGGTTTCATCCTCTGGTTGCAGCGCGATAAGTTTGCGGCGGAGCCGGCTCGTCCCTCGGTGCTCCTGGGCGGGCTGGCCGTCGCTTTTTCGCTGTTTGCCCTTTGGACCGGTGTGGCGGGCGCTGAGCTTTACACGCAGCGGATGTCGCTGGTGTTGTTGCTTGCGGGAACGGTGGTCTATTTCTTTGGACTCGGGTTTTTGCGGCTCATGCTGGTGCCGCTTGGATTGCTGATACTGGCGATTCCGATTCCCGCCATCATCTTCAACAAGATTGCTTTCCCCTTACAGCTTTTTGCGTCGCGCTGCGCCGTCTGGTCCATGAGCATGCTCGGCATTCCCGTGCTCCGGCAAGGCAACATAATCGAGTTGAAACCACTCAATTCGTTCGACACGAAGAAACTGGAAGTGGTTGAGGCTTGTAGTGGAATTCGTTCGTTGATGACGTTGATGACGCTCGCGGTGGTGTTTGCGTATTTCACGCATCCGCGATCGAATAATTCGGGTGGTCCAAGAGGCAAGTTTGGGTGGTTGCGCAGTTATGGTTTCTGGCGGTCTGCAATCATCGTGCTTTCGGCAGTCCCGATTGCGATTTTGACTAACGCCACGCGCGTGAGCGGCACGGGCATTCTTTCACACTACTACGGCACGGGCGTTGCTGATGGTTTCTTCCATTCGTTCTCGGGTTGGGCCATCTATATTGTTGCTTTCCTGCTCCTGTTTCTAGTGGGTTGGATTGTGGACCGGTTTAGACCACGCGGTGTCGGTAAATCGGACGATAAGGGTTCGCGCGAGCACACCACTGTCGCATCAACAACGGTATTACCAGCGGAAGGTACGGAATGACTAAGTCGTCTACATTGCGTTTTGCCATCTTACTCGTCGCGATCATCGGTGTTGGCGTTTTCGTAAACGCGTGGGCCTATCTCGGCGAAGCGCATGTTGACCGCAAAGCGTTGAAAGACTTTCCCGAGCAACTGGGCGAGTGGCGGAAGAACAAGGACCAGATGATCGACGAGCCGACGATGAAGGTGTTGCGCGCCAGTGATTACCTGCTGCGAGACTATCAACGGCCGGACGGCCGGGCAGCAAACTTTTACGTTGGTTACTACGCAAGCCAGCGCGAAGGCGCGACGTATCACAGTCCTTTGAACTGTCTGCCGGGCTCCGGCTGGACGTTGACCCAACCAGATACCGTCACGATCTCGCTGCCAGACGGGCGTTCGTTTGGCGCCAACAAGTACGTGATCCAAAACGGCGAATACAAAAGCCTGATGATTTACTGGTACCAGGGCCGCGGGCGCGCGGTGGCGAGTGAGTACTGGGGAAAAGTTTACACGGTGATCGATAGCGTTCGTTTGCGGCGTTCGGACGGCGCGATGGTGCGGGTGACCGTGCCGATTGGAGATTCGGAGACGGCGGCGTTGGATTCGGCCAGGGACCTCTCAGCGAAGGCGGCCGCCGCGTTGGACGATTATGTCCCTTAACTAAATTGGAAATCAGATTGGGATTCGCTATTTAGAGTTAATGATTAAGTAATCCGCGCCTCCGGCTTTGCCCGCTGTAGTCGCGGAATATGGGGAAAAACAGATGAAAAACGAGTGCTGTGGTGTCCGCAAATCTATCTCCCTCCTTTCTGTCTTCCTGATTGCGCTACTCGCGCTGAGCGGCTGTACCAACGCTGAAAAAGCCAAAGCCGAACACGTACGGCGCGGTGATGCCTATCTGAAAGAACAGAAGTTTCAGGAAGCCTCGCTCGAGTATCGCAACGCCATTCAGATCGACGACAAACTGGCTGCCGCGCACTGGGGACTCGCTCAGGCTTACGAAGGACTGCAGCGTTTTCCCGAGATGATCACCGAGCTGCAGAAGACCAACGAGCTCGACAAGGGCAACCTCGAATCGCGCGTCAAACTCGGCAACTACTTTCTCGCCGCGAGCGCCGGCCGTCCGGAACTTCTCGCCGAAGCCGAACGCCTCGTGAGAGAGACGCTCGAGAAAGATAACAACCACATCGAAGGCCACATCCTGATGGGTGGTATCTATTTCGCCCGCAAGGAGAGAGACAAGGCCTTTGCAGAACTGAATCGCGCGATCGAATTGAATCCGAGCCGCGTCGAGTCGTATCTCAGCATGGCCCGGTTCTACATCGTCACCAGCGAGCGCGACAAAGCTGAAGAACTGTTCAAGCGCGCGATCAGTCTTAACCCGAACTCACCGCTCGCGCACTCCGAGTACGGCAAGTTCCTGGTCCAGGGAAACCGTCTGCCGGAAGCCGAAGCGGAACTGCTCAAAGCCGTCGAAGTTGGCCCAACCGATCGCAACTCGCACTTCGTGCTGGCGAGTTTCTATCTCGTCAACAGGCAGCTCGACAAAGCCGAGAACCAATACAAAGCACTCGCCGCTCTCGATCAGGACAAACCCGAGAACCAGGCCGTGCTCGCGGATTTCTATTCCTCGATCGGCCGTGGCGACGACGCGGTTCGCATCTACAAGGAAATTCTTACGAAGTCTCCCGATTATCTTCAGGGCCGTTATCGTTTGTCAGAGATCCTCCTGCAACGTGGCGATAGTGACGGCGCCGTCGCCCAGATCGACGAAGCGCTGAAGAAGGACCAGCACGATCGCCAGGCGCTTTTGCTGCGCGCGCGCGTCCGCATGCAGAAGCAACAGCCCGAAGCACTCAAAGCTGCGATTGAAGATCTCAAAGACGTGCTGCGCCAGGAACCAAACTCGCGCGCCGGTTTGTACTTCATGGCCCAGGCAAACTTCAGTCTCGGTCTCGTCGATCAGGCGAGAGCGTTTGCCGGCGACCTGGAAAGAAACTATCCCGACTATCTCCCCGCGAAACTGATGCAGATTCAGATTACCTCGGCAGGCGGCGACCCGAAGACGGTTGTCACGCTCGCAACCGATCTGCTCAATCGTCTCAGCAAAACAGCACCCGATCGAGATAACTCCCCGCAGCTTCTCGCCGAACTCGGCGAGAAAGCGTATCTCGCACGCGGCGGTGCGCAGTTGGCGCTCAGGAACATGTCCGCCGCTCGGCAGGATTTCGAAGCTGCCCGCCAGGTCAATCCGAACGACCCGGCCGTTTACAACAACCTCGCGTTCGTCTCCATCGCGGAAAACAAACCGGAGGATGCAATGGGCGCGTTTGAGAACGCGCTGCGAGTTGACGCGACTAACTTCGTCGCGCTCAACGGCATCATCGGGCAATACGCTCGCAACAACGAGCTCGACAAAGCGCACGCGCGCGTCGATCAGGCGCTCGGCGCATATCCGAATGTTGCGTGGCTCCATTTCCTGAAGGCCCAGGTTTATCGTCTCCAAAACAACGGCTCGGCAGCCGAAGCCGAGTATCGCCGGGCCTTGGAACTCGACCCGGCTTATCTGCCGGCTTATTCGTCGCTCGCGGAGATCTTCATTTCCACGAACCAGGTTGATCGCGCGATTGAGGAGTACAACAAGATCCTCAAGATTCGTCCTGACAACGCGACTGTCTACACGTTGATCGGCATGCTCGAGGATTCGCGCCAGAACTTTGACTCGGCGATCGAAAAGTACAAGAAAGCTCTCGAGCTCGATCAGAACTCCGTGATTGCCGCAAACAATCTCGCGTGGAGCTATGCGGTCAACGGCAAAGGCAATCTCGACGAAGCGGTGCGTCTGGCGCAGATGGTCGTGCAACGAAATCCGAATATCGCCGGCTTCGTCGATACGCTTGGCTGGGTTTACTACAAGAAGAACCTGTATGCCGCGGCGGTGGAACAGTTGCAGAAAGCAGTTGCTTTGGATGAAGCGGCCGCTCGCGCGTCAAATGGATCCCCAAGCGCAACATATCAGTACCATCTCGGCATGGCTTTGAAAGGAAAAGGCGATAAAGCTGGTTCGCAACAGGCGCTTCAGGCTGCGTTGCGGCTCAGCGAGAAGCGTCCTTTCCCTGATGCAGAAGAGGCGAAAAAAGCTCTCGCAACCCTGTAATCGATCGAACCCGTGTTTTGTGTGGCTAACGAAGGAGTACAAAGATGAGTGTTCAATTTCGACAACGAACCCCGGCTGAATACCTGAAGATACTGAAGCGACGCAAGTGGCTGATCATTCTTCCAGTCATCGCCGTGGCCACAGCGGTCGGCTATGTCGTGTACCGGCTGCCGGACGTTTACGAATCGACCACGCTCATCGTCGTGAAGCCTTCGACACTCCCCACGAGCACGATTCCGACAGTCGCCGAAGACGGTTTGACGCGCCAGTTGTCGAGCATCTCGCAGGTCGTCAGCAGCCGCAGTTCACTCGAACCACTCATCGACAAATACGAGCTGTATCTGAGAGAGCGGCAGCGCGGCATGGCGATGGAAGAAGTCGTCGACATGATGCGCAACGACATCCGCGTCGAAGTCAACAAGACCCGTCTCGACATCACGGACGGTTTCGATATCAAGTTTCGCTATCGCGATCCGCGCGTGACGCAGGCCGTCACGTCGGAGCTCGCCGGCAAGTACGTCAGCGCGCAAACGAACGACACGATCAACTCAAGAAGAGCCGCGCAGGAGTTCATCAACAACCAGGTGAAACAGACGAAAGACGAGCTGGACAGCATCGACCAAAAGCGGCTCGAGTTCATGCAGTCGAGACTCGGCACACTGCCTTCCGAAGCGCAGTCGTTGTTGAGCCAGTTGACCGGATTGCGCGAACAGCAGAAGTCGCTGATGAATGAGGTGGGCCGGCTACAGGATCGACGTTCTTCTCTCTCGACGCAGTTGGCGCTCGTGCAGAAGGCAACCGCAAATGCCATCGATAACGCCTCTGAAGACCTGACCGATCCGAGAACGACTCCGGGCTATGCCGAGTTGGTGAAACGAAAAACCGACCTGCAGGCTGAACTGCGCGCATTGGAATCCCAGTACAAGCCAATTCACCCCGACATCATTGCGAAAAAAGAGCAGATCGACTCAGTGCAGAAGTCAATGGACTCGCAGGTTGAGGAGTGGAAGGATCGCATAGCCGCCAGGCAGAAGCGGCTCAAAGACAGTCCGGATCTTCAATCAGCAGCCATTCAAGCCGACATGAAAGCCGTCGACGGCGAAATCAAGCGCCAGCAGGGTTTGCTCACCGAAAACGATAAGCAGATCGCGCTGTTAACGGAGCGCATCAACAAGGTGCCCGGCTCGGAAGTCGAGCTCGGCGCGATCGATCGCGAATACGAGACCAAGAGAGCCGCTTACGACAAGCTGCTCTCCGAACAACAGAAGATTGCCCTGGGTGCGGACGCCGCGTCGCAGCAACAGAGCGAAGGTATCGAAGTCGTCGACCCGGCGAACCTGCCTTCGAAACCGGTTGCGCCGAAGCGTTTCATGCTCGCGGGAATCGGAATCGTAGCGGGACTCGGCATCGGGATGCTGCTCGTTGCGCTGTTTGAAATCCCGCTGATGCTGACGATTCAAAGCAGTGAAGACGCGCGTCATTACACCGGCTTGCCCGTGCTGATTGCCGTGCCTGAACTCTTGACGCCACAGGAAGCGCGCTCGCTGCCAAGGCGACGCCGCTTGTTGCTCGTGGCTGGAGTGATCGCGACACTTGTGAGCATTCCGTTGCTGGCGCTGGCCCTCAGACTCACTCACGTTTTCGAAATCTTAATGCAGTCGGGTGGCTCTGCATAAGCGAGGTCAAAAAGAGTGTACGCAGAATTTTACGGACTGAAAGAACTACCATTCGCGCTGACACCGGATCCGCGCTTCATCTACTTTACTCCGTCGCACACGGAAGTGATGGCCAATCTCCACTACGGAATCGAGAGTGGCAAGGGATTGGTCGTGGTGACGGGCGAAGTCGGAACCGGAAAGACGACGATACTGCGCTGGATGATGCAGCGCCTGGACCGTACGGTGCTCGTTGCTTACATCTTCAATCCGCGTTTGTCGGTGCCCGAGTTTTATCAGCACGTGGCGCAGTTGCTCGACGTGCACAAGTGGGAAACAAAAGCGGAGTTGTTGCTGGAGCTGGGCCGCGCGCTCGAATCACGGCATTCGCGCGGTTTGCGCACGGTGTTGATCGTCGACGAAGCGCAGGGACTTTCAGCGCACGTGTTGGAAGAGATTCGTTTGCTTTCCAACTTCGAATCAAACACCGCCAAGCAGTTGCAGATCGTGTTGACTGGTCAGCCCGAACTGCGCGACGTGCTCAACAATCCCGACCTGCGGCAGTTGAAACAGCGCATCGCGCTACGTTGCGTGATCAAAGCTTTGCCGAACGTTGAAGAAACGGATCGTTACATCATTTCGCGGTTGCTCGTCGCCGGCGCCGAGCGCACCGACATCTTTTCACCGGCGGCGGTTGATTACATCTTTCGTTGTTCCGAAGGCATTCCGCGCAACATCAACAACCTTTGCGACAACGCTTTGCTGGCCGGTTACGCGGCCGGCGAACAGGTAATCAGCCGGACAATCATCGAAGAGGTTGCCGAAACCTTCGACATGTTGCCGCGCCAGAACCCGGGTATGCCGACGGCAGTTGAACGCGAATCGCCGTCAAAAATCTTTTCCGCCACCGGCGAAGCCGAACTATGGGCCGCGGGCACCGGAGTGGAAAAGGACAGCTAGGTTTGAGCGGCTTAGAGAGGTGACTTAATGGGAAGAGTATTCGACGCCATCAGAAAATCCAGCACTGCCAATACAAACGCCAACGTTAACGGCAGTGCGGCTAAACGACAACCACCAGATTCAGAGCGCCGTGAAGGTTCCGGTATCGCCGGTTCGCCTTCCGCCAAAGAGATCGAAGAGCGGCTGTTTGCCGGGTCGACGATCATGGCCATCTCGAAAGAGGCGGCGCGAAGTTCAGCGTCCTCTGCGCACACGACGGATGTACCCGACGGGTCGGCACTCCCCGGCGGAATTGCTTCGCGTGATGCTGGGGCAACTTTGGACGCTGCCGGGACGACGCGCGCCGGAGGCTATGTCAGCTATGACATTTCTCCTTCGCGCGTCGAACCACATCTCGTTGCGATTAGCCAACCACGCTCCGCTTACTGCGAGCAGTTTCGCGCGTTGCGTACACGCATCCTGCAAGCGGGCGAAAAAATGCAGATGCGCGCGATGGTCGTGACCAGCGCGGGCATCGGCGAAGGCAAGACGTTGACGGCGCTGAATCTCGGCTGGCTGTTGGCCCAAACTGAAGGCGTGCGCGCGCTCGTGATCGACAGCGACCTGCGCCGCCCGTGCGCCACCGACTATTTCGGCATCGACGCCAACGTCGGCCTCTCAGAAGTTCTCGGCGGACAACTCAACCTTGACGACGCGATCGTACGTCTCGAGCCGGCGGGTCTTTACCTGTTGCCCGGCGGCAGACCGCGAGACGACGTTGCCGAGTTACTCTCCGGCCCGAGCTACACGCGCGTGCTCACCGAAGCGCGGCGCATGTTTGATTACATCATCATCGACGCGCCACCCTTGGGCATCTTCACTGATGCAAACGTGCTGATGTCGCGTGCCGACGGCGCTCTGCTCGTCGTTCGCGCGGGAAAGACGCGTTATTCGCTCGTCGACAAGCTGCTCGAGCAGATGCCGCGCGAGCGTCTGCTGGGTGTTGTACTCAACCGTGCAGACGAACAGCCGGAAGCGACTAATTATTACTCGCAGTACCGTTACTCAAATCGAGACCCCGAACTGAACGGCCGCAACGGCAAGCCATTGCCTGAGAATCATCGCGAAGAGGAGGTCGCGGTTCTGAATTGAGAGCTCTGCGCGTAAATGGGCGAACGATGCTGTTGCTTTTTGGTGAAGCAGCACTGGTCTACGGCGCGATCATCGCCGCCGTTTACCTGCGCGTCGGCGTGGAGAACGCCTATTTCGAGCTAATTATTAAGAACGGTTTGTGGAAAGCCGGCGTGGCGACGTTCTTCTGTATCGCCGGTTTCTATCTGTTCGATCTTTACGACTTCGTGGTCATGCACGATCGCCGCGAACTCGTGCTGCGGCTCGTGCAGGCACTCGGTCTCGCGTGGATCGTGCTCGCACTCTGTTTCTATTTCTATCCGGCGTTGATGCTTGGCCGCAGCATCTCGCTGATCGCGTTGCCGCTCGCGTTGACGCTGATGGTGGCGTGGCGTGTCTCGATTCACTGGTTTCTCGGCCATCCCGATTTTGGCGAACGAATCCTGATCGTCGGTTCGGGTGACTCAGCAGTCGAGATTGCGCGCGAAGTTTTGAACCGGCCCGACGCGGGTTATCGCGTTGTCGGTTTCGTCGGCACGGATTCCGAGTTGTTGGGCAAGAGCCTGATCAACCCGCGCGTGATCGGATTGACGGAAGAGCTCGGCGAAATCGTCGCGCGTGAAAATATCGATCGCATCGTCGTTGCGATGGGCGAACGCCGTGGACAGTTTCCGACCGACGGGCTGCTGGATTTGAGTTTGACCGGCAGCGTCTGGATCGAAGAAGGCGCCGCTTTTTACGAACGCATCACGAGCCGCGTGTCGTTGAGCATGATTCGCCCATCGTGGTTAATTTTTACCGGCCCGGGACGACAGAAGAGATTCGCCACGCTGGCGCGCGCCACCGTTCACCGGTTCGCCGCCCTGATCGGAGCGATTCTTTCACTGCCGATCATCATCGTGACCGCGATTCTGATCAAACTCGATTCGCGTGGTCCGGTCTTTTACAAGCAGGAACGCGTCGGCAAGAACGGCCGCCCGTTTGTGTTGACGAAGTTTCGCTCGATGAAAGTCGACGCGGAAAAAGAAGGACCGGTCTGGGCTTCAAAAGGCGACGACCGCACCACGCGCGTCGGCCGCATCATTCGCAAGATTCGCGTCGACGAGATTCCGCAGTTCTGGAATATTCTGAAAGGCGAGATGAGCTTTGTCGGCCCGCGCCCGGAGCGTCCGCACTTCGTCTCGCAGTTGGCCCGGGAAATCCCGTACTACGAACAACGGCATCTAATTGCTCCCGGGCTCACCGGATGGGCGCAGATCAAGTATCCGTACGGCGCCTCGATCGAAGACGCGCGGCAGAAACTGCAATACGACTTGTATTACATCAAGAACCACGGGCTGGTGTTCGATGCCATCATTTTGTTTGAGACAGTGAAAATAATTCTGTTTGGCCGCGGGGCCCAATAGAGTTCCGGCTTTGGAGGTTGATATGAAGAAGGGAAACAGATTAACGGCGCTGGCAGTAATGTTGGTGCTTATCGCCGCGAGCGTGAGCACCAGCGCCCAGACGCAGAACGATCCGCAAAAGGCGCGGCCGCGCACCACCACCGGGCAGGACCAGAAAACGCCCATCAGCGGTGACCGGCTCGAGCCCGACGACCCGACGCGCACACCGGTAGACTCCATGGAAGCGCAGGCGAACCGCCAGGAGCAGATGTCGGAAGCAGCGGCAGTCGATCCTTATTACAACAACTTCTTCAACACCTACCGGATCGGACCGGAAGACGTGATTTCAGTCGACGTCTTCAACCAGGAACGCTACTCGCGCAGAGGCATCACGGTTCCTCCGAGTGGCCGTATTTCGTTGTCGCTGATTCCGGGCGGTGTGTTCGTCAACGGCAAGACGGTTGAGGAAGTGGCCGCGATCATCACGAAGAAATACGACGAGTACATCATCGATCCGCAGGTTACGGTTTCGCTCGACAAGGCGGCGTCGTATCGCTACAGCGTTATCGGCGACGTGCTTCAGCCGGGCGTGCGGCTGATGAATCACCGCATGACCGTGACGGAAGCGCTGGCCGAGGCCGGCGGCGTGCTGGGCACCGGCGACAAGAGCAAAGTGGTCGTGTTGCGGCGCCAGTCAAACGGCCAGCTCGCGCAGATTCCGGTGAACGTCTCGCAGATCTACAAAGGCAAGGCTCCGGACACAACCTATCTCGTTCCGGGCGATCAGATCATCGTTCCCGGCAACAAGCTCAAGAAGATTCAGCAGATACTTGGCTTCGCCAACGTGCTTAGCTTCGCGCGTGTGTTTGGTCTGCCTGCTCCGTAGACCATGTTCAAGCTCGTCTTCAAAGTTACTTCCTGCGCCGTTCTGTGTCTGGTGGCCTCGGTGGCCGTCGCGCAAACAGACACACAGGCCGGCGCATGGACCAGGCAACCGGCGGGATCGATGGCGTGGCTCCGGGGAGTTTTCTTTATCGATCAAAACCGCGGTTGGGCCGCCGGCAGCAAAGGCACGCTGTTGCGCACTGAAGACGGCGGACGCACCTGGAAAGCAACTGCCGCTTCCACCGACGATGTCGTACGGGACGTCTTCTTTATCGACGAACAGAACGGCTGGCTTGTTTGTGAAGTCAACCAGTATCAACTGAAAACTGTCGACGAGCCGCGCGCTTACCTGATGAAGACGACCGACGGCGGCGCGAACTGGACCAGGGTCGAGATCAAGGGTTTTGACGTCGATTCGATTCTCGTGCGCGCGGTGTTCAGCCGCGGTGGACGCGGTTGGGCATTTGGTGAAGCCGGCGCGATTTTTACAACGCGCGACGCCGGTGAAACGTGGGTGCGTTTGCGGTCGCCGACACGGCGTCTGCTGCTCGGCGGCACGTTTGTCGACGACGATCGCGGTTGGGTTGTCGGCGCAGGCGCGACGATCCTTCAAACATCCGACGGCGGCGATACGTGGTACCAGTCGAGTCTGCCGGGCGTGGAAAAGACGGTTCGTTTCACTGCGACGTCGTTCTACGATAACCGGCTTGGTTGGGCTGTTGGCAGCGGCGGCAATGTTTTTCGAACGACGAATGGCGGGCGCACGTGGCAACGGCAGGAATCCGGTGTGATGGTCGACCTGTTTGACGTGAAGTTTGTGGATGCGCAGGAAGGTTGGGCCGTCGGCGCCGAGGGAACGATCATTCACACGACGAACGGCGGTGGCGCCTGGACCACCGAACGCAGTGGCACCGAACACCAGTTGGAAAGAGTCTTCTTCACCGATAAATCCCACGGCTGGGCGGTTGGTTTTGGCGGTACGGTTGTCGCTTACCTGAAGAAATAGGCGGTTAAGGCAATGAAAAAACTTCTCCCATTACTAGGCTTGGTCCTGATGGCCGGTTTGTCGTTCAGTGAAACTCTGGCGCAAACGGACACGCGAGTGCGCAAGACTGAAGCGCCGGGTACGGAACCTCGTCCCGAACCGCCTGCGATTGACGCGCAGGGAAATGTCGACGGCGATCCGATCAAGACCTTGCGCGAGCAGATCGCAGCCGCGTCGAATCACCAGGACCGCAATCGTTTCCAACTCAAACTTGCGGAAGAGCTGGTGAAGACGGGTTATAAAACCGAAGCGCTCAAAGAGCTCAACGCGATTTTGAGTGGGAGTGAGTTTGATCCGATCAGTTTTTACAACCTCGGCAATGCGTTTGCCCGCCTCGGCGAAAGGGAATCCGCGGTCACGGCTTATCGCCGTGCGATCGAGCAGCGCAACGGTGGATACTCGCGCGCGCACAACAATCTAGGCGTGGTGATGTTGCGTGAAGGCCGTTGGGATGAAGCGTACGACGCGTTTATCTCGGCGCTCAAGTTGGAAAACTTTCGCTACGCGGAAGCGAGCTACAACCTCGGGCGGCTTTACGCCGCGCGCGGGCAGAGTGATCTTGCGGTG
>DASUPR010000145.1:0-3311 GCA_036281015.1 Pyrinomonadaceae bacterium | reverse complement strand
TTTCAATCGTGTCAGAAACGCGGATCTCGGGTTGAAGCCCCTCGGTACTTCGTGTACGAGATCCCAAATTTCGGGCGGGTCACTCAAGGTCCTGACAACCGCAGCGGGCCTCGCCGCAGCGGGACGAACGATCTGTGCGGGTGGCGCTACAACTTTCTCCTGCGTTTTCGGTTCCGCGGGCTTCGCAACGGGCGTAGGTTTTGCGGCAGGCGTTGGTTTCGCTACAGGCGCGGGCTTTTGAAGTTGATCGACAACTTTATTGAACGTTCGCGCCGTCGCCCACATGTGCGGCGACGTGTCATAACGCGTTGAAGCCTGCAAATCCGCTCCGTGCTCCATCAGCACGCGGACGATTTCGGTGTGACCAAAGAAAGCCGCCAGCGCGAGCGCCGTAAACTTGTCGTTGCGCTTGAGGTTCGCATCCGCGCCGTGGTCGAGCAACGCACGCACCATCTTCAGGTGGCCGTACTGCGCGGCGCGCATCAACGCCGTCACACCGTGTTCGTTCTGCGCGTTGATATCGCGCACACGCGGCAACACCGACGCAAGGTCGTTGACGTCACCGTTCTCCGCGACGCGCCACAAATCGAGCGTCGCGGCCTCCGGCAAGTAATCTGTTTTCTTAACTGCTGACATTTCTTAATTCACGATCATGATCCGGTCACCCGGACGAACCTGCGGGTCGGGAACCTTTCCGGATTCAATGTCTTTCAACTTAACGCGAGTGATGGTCAAAAAACCGCGGCCATCGTCGCGCCCGACCCGGGCCTCCTTGGCCTTCTTCGTCACGCCGCCCGCCGCAATTAGCGCTTGCGTCAGCGTGAGCCCGCGTCGATACGTCTTTTCTCCGGGAGACTTAACCTCGCCGCCGATGTAAAGAAACTGCGTCGCGTTTGCGTGCAGCGTGATCACGTCGCCCGGACGAACCAACAGATTCATCTCCGCCGGCTGTGCGAGATCGATGTCGTAAGCTTCGTTCGCTTCACTGCGAACGACAGTCACTCTGGCGGCCTCCGGCAGCGGCTGTGCGTCGGCGACGACGACGTAAAGCGGAATCGCTTCGCGCCGCAGGATTTTCGTTCCCGAGTCTTTCACGAGACCGCTGACGAGAATCGTGTGACTCGCATAATCGCGCACTGCCACCGACACTCTCGGCGTCTCCATCAACGCGCGTCGTTTGAGATCACCCTCGATATTCGAGCCTATTTCTTCGACGCTCAAACCGCCGACGTGCAAAGGTTCGGCGAGTAACGGATGTTCCAGCAGTCCGCCGGGCGTGATGGTAAACAACGTGGACTGCGGGGCTTGCGAGTCGTTTATGCGAATGTCCAGGACATCGCCCGGACCAACGCGATAGAGCCTGGTGAGAGCGAGTTCAGGAGCGGCGGCGTTTGCTTTGGTGCTTGTGTTCTCTGTAGTCGAACTCTCGCTTGTTTCAACCTTGGAACTTTCTTTTACTTCGTTTTTTGAACTTTCGAGTGTCTTGACCGGCGGTGTTGCGGGTTTTGCGTTGAGCGAGATCTTCTCGGCAACCGGTTGGCGCAACGGTTCTGACTTTGGCGCCGCGGCAGTCTTTGTGGGCGCGGCTTTGTCCTTCTTGCCTGTTTCGCGAGCCAACATCTCGCGTGCCTGTTCCAAACGATCCTGAGCTTCAACATCGTCCGGATTCAGCTCAGCCGCGCGCTTGAAACTGTCGATCGCATCCTGCCAGCGGCCCATGTCGTAATAGGCATGACCGAGTGCGAAGTGAGCGTCGGCAAACTGTGGATCGAGACGTACTGCTTGTTGAAAGATCTGCGCGGCCTGGGCATACAAACCGGCCAGCGCGTACTTAACACCTTCGTTGTACAGGCGTTTTGACTCTGAATACGAATCTTTCGAAGTACCGAAATCCTTGTGAAGCCTGGTCTGGGCCGTAATCGAACTTACACAAAGAGTCGAGAGCACTACTACAACGGACAGGACGAGTGTTCTGAACATCGGAGGTTTCCCCTTGATCCGCACGCAGGTCGACACAAATGGGGGATTCTTTAAATAGGGGCTGTTGGGGCTAACGGGTGTGTCGCTTATACCACTTTTCGCAACGCAATTCCACCCTTTGCACGGTTACCTCAAGGTAACCTCTTGACCGGAACGGTCCTGCAAAATAGTGTCTGTGCATGTGGCGTAAGCTATTTTTAATCTGTCTGCTCTGTGTTTATGCGTGGCCCATTGCGGCGCAACAGCGAGATGGGAGCCGCGATTTCGACTTTGAGATCGGCACCTGGAAGACCCACCTCAAGCGGCTGGTTAAGCCGTTAACTGGTTCAACTACGTGGGTCGAATACGAAGGCGTCTCGAAAGTGACAAAGGTGTTCGACGGCCGCGCGAACCTGGTGGAGCTCAAAGCTACCGGTCCGGCGGGAACGTTCGAAGGATTAAGTCTGCGTCTCTACAATCCGCAGTCGAAGCAATGGAGTCTGAACTTCGCCAACATCAACGCCGGCGTGCTGGCGCCGCCCGCGATCGGTGAGTTCAAAAATGGACGCGGCGAGTTTTACAACCAGGACACGTTGAACGGCCGCTCGATTCTCGTTCGCTTCATCATTTCGGACATCACACCGAACTCATGTCGCTTTGAGCAGGCGTTCTCGGATGACGGCGGGAAGACATGGGAAGTGAATTGGATCGCGGTCGACACACGTATTAAAGAATGATTAGTCGCTGCCGTAGTGGATCTCCATGTGCCGGATGCGATAAGCGGCGAGGACAAGCACCACGAGCGTCATGCCCAACATGCTCGGAACCGCGATCCACACAGGTGTGGGTTCGGCCACGACCGCAAATGGTCCTTCAGAAATCGGCACGGGCACGAGCGAGTTGAGATAGTGAATGACGCTGACCTTTTTGAGTAACGGCGGCAGCAGGAAGTTGAGCCACTCCCAACCATAAAGCAACAACGCCGGAATGATCGGATTGCGAACGAAGAGGCCCACCACGACGAAAAACGCGCCATAACCGACACACGCAAGCACCGTGATTCCCGTGTACGTGAGCAGCTGTGTTAATCCCTGCCCTTCGGTGAAGTAGCGCATGCTCTGCGAAGAGAAGTGCGGAAAGTAGAGCAGCAACATCCCTACAATCGTGGTGAAGCCAAACAGAACGATCGACGTAACGAGACCGGAAACATACTTGCCGACGACGAGCACTTCGCGCCTGACCGCGCTCAAAAAGTAGTAATGCAAGCTCCGGTCAACGATCTCGCCGCGAAACAGGTTCATGAAGATCCAGGCGCAACCAAAGAACACAACCGTGCGCAGGATGAGACCGTT
>DASUPR010000144.1:0-11620 GCA_036281015.1 Pyrinomonadaceae bacterium | reverse complement strand
TTTCAATCTGTGTAATCTGTGGCCAGGAATGGTATCGCCCGCCGAAAACCAAAACGCTACCCTATTAATTGTTGATGACGACCACGCGGCCCGCGAACGGCTGCGCGAAATCTTCGAGACGGCCAAGTACCGTGTCGTCACCGCAAACGAAGCGGCTTCGGCTTTACGCGTGTTGAAAGGCGTCCGTTGCGACCTCGTAGCGCTCGATCTCGAGATGCCGGGCGTCGACGGGCTCGCCCTTTGCAAACTACTCCGCGCTCAACCAACCACGAGCAAGTTGCCCATCATCGCGCTGTCGGAAAGCGACGATGAAGCACGCAAGGTGCAGGCGTTCACGGCCGGCGCCGACGACTACATAACCAAACCTTCGACGCCCGGTGAATTGCTCTCGCGCGTGAGTCTTCACGTGCGCACGTCGCAGCGCGAGTGGGCGCTGATCGGCAGCAATCGCGAGCTCAGGTTCCTGTCAGACATCGGCCGCGGCTTGTTGCGCGCGCTCGAACCCGAACAGCTCGTGCGACGCGTCGCGGGTGCGACTTACGACGCGCTCGATGCGTCGCTTTGCGCCGCGTACGTGACAGTCGGCCGCGACAAACACGTGGTCTGCGTTTTCGATCGAGAAGGAAGCGCGGACGATCAATCGCTGCTGAACCAGGACGCGCTGAAGGAATGGCTCGCCTCATCCGACTCGATGAGCTCGCGGATGATCACGCAGTCGTCAGACTTCCTGCTGGCCGACGATATTCATACTGTTGAGTACGTTTCTCCATTTCGCTTCGCCGGACGGGCCAAGGGCGCGCTGATCGTCGCGTTCGATCTGCGCGAACAGTGCGGCGAGACCGAACGCCGTTTGATCGACGCTGCCGCACAACAAACATCACTCGCCGCGCACATCTGTTCACTCTACCAGGCGGCGCGCGATACTTCGGTGAGTCTCGCGCGAGAGGTCGAACGCCGCACCGCGGAAACTGAGGCGCAAAAGCGGTTCATCGAAGCCATCGTCGATAGCCTGCCGCTGTCGCTCTACGCGATCGATCGGCAGTATCGTGTCGTCGCGTGGAACCGCAATCGCGAGCTCGGCGAACTCGGTATCCCGCGCGGTTCCGTGCTCGGCAAAAATGTGTTCAACGTGCTGACTCGCCAACCACGCGAGATGCTCGAAGAGGAGTTCTCTCGCGTGTTTGAAAGCGGCGAGATCGAACGCATCGAACAGGAGACTCCCACTCCCAAAGGCGACATTCGACACTGGGTGATCAGCAAGATTCCGATGTGGGCCGACATGACCGGCCAGGTGAGTCACGTGATCACCGTCGGCGAAGACGTGACCGATCGTGTCGAAGCTAATCGCGCCGTGGCGCGGGCCGAGAAGTTAGCCGCTGTCGGCCGGCTTGCTGCCGGCGTGGTCCATGAGATCAACAACCCGCTCGCGACGATCTCCGCGTGTGCTGAATCGCTCGAAGCGCGTTTGAACGAAGGCGAGTTTGACGGTTCGCCGTCGCGCGAAGACTTGCGCGAGTATCTTGGTCTGATTCGCAGCGAGGCGTTCCGTTGCAAGAGCATCACGATGGGCTTGCTGGACTTCAGCCGCACGCGCACGTCGCAACACGTGACGATCGATCTCGGCGACGTGCTTCGTTCCGCGGCTCGTTTGCTGTCACATCAAAAGCGCAGTCCGCAAGTTGAATTCAAGCTCGATGTCGCGCTCGATCTGTGCCCCGTTTCCGGCGATCCGGGCCAGTTGCAACAGGCGGTGATAGCGCTCGCCACCAACGCGTTTGACGCGATGGGCGACGCGGGTTCGTTGTCGATTGTGGCGCGCAACGATGGCGTGAAAGTCGTCGTCGAGGTGGCCGACACGGGCGTCGGAATTCCGCCGGAAAACCTGCCTAAAATCTTCGAGCCGTTCTATACGACTAAGGAAGTCGGGCGGGGAACGGGTCTCGGCCTCGCCGTGTGTTATGGTATCTTAACCGAGCACGGCGGTACCCTCGACGTGCAATCGACAGTGGGAACAGGCACCACGTTCACCATTACTCTTCCCGCAATCAAGCAAAACGAGGACTCGACGGTTGAGTGAGCAACAGCAAGCACGAATTCTGATCGCAGAAGACGAGGCCAACCTCCGGCTGGTGTTGCAAAAGGAGTTGGAACGTTTGGGTTACAGGGTGCAGGCGGCGCCCGACGGCGAAGCCGCGCTGCGCAAGTTGGAGGAGAGCAACGTCGACGTTTTGCTGTGTGACATCAACATGCCGCGCATCGACGGCATGGAGCTTTTGCGTCGCGTGCATCAGCGGCCGAACCCGCCTGAGGTGATCATGTTGACGGGCCAGGCGACAGTTGAGACCGCCGTCGAAGCGATGAAGCTCGGCGCTTACGATTACCTCACGAAGCCTTACAGCATCACCGAACTCGACGTGCGCGTGAAGCAGGCCGCGGACAAGCGGCGGTTGCGCGTCGACAACACGCGGCTGCGCGAACAGCTTGCGCGACAGTCTGCGTTGCCGGAGATCGTTTCTGTTTCGGAGTTGATGAAGGAAGCGATCCGGTTGATTGAACGTGTGGCGCCGTCGGAGGCGTCGGTGCTGATCACGGGCGAGTCGGGGACGGGAAAAGAGCTGGTGGCCCATGCGATTCACCGGTTGTCGAATCGTGCGGAGGCGTCGTTTGTCGATCTGAACTGCGCGGCGTTTCAGGAGTCATTGCTGGAGTCGGAGTTGTTTGGTTACGAGGCTGGCGCGTTTTCGGGTGCGAAGGGCAGGAAGCTCGGGCTGATCGAGTTGGCTGACGGTGGGACGTTGTTTCTGGATGAAGTGACGGAGTTGCCGGCCCAGTTGCAGGCGAAACTGTTGCGCGCGATCGAGACGCGAACGTTTTTTAGAGTTGGCGGTGTGCGCAAGGTTGAGGTTAACGTGCGTATCGTTGCGGCGACGAACCGCAATCTCGACACGGTCGTGAACGACGGAGTGTTTCGATCGGATTTGCTTTATCGCATCAACGGTTTTCAGATCAGTCTCGCGCCTTTGCGTGAGCGGCCTGAAGACGTCGAGCCGTTGACGAAGTACCTGCTCAAGCAGATTGCGGGCACGCATCCGCCGGAGCTTACTGAAGACGCGTTTACGGCGTTGCGCGCGTATCACTGGCCGGGAAATGTGCGGCAGTTGAAGAATTGTTTGGAGCGTGCGGTGATTCTGTCAAACAACGGGCGCATCACGTTGTCCGAGTTGCCGCCGGAAGTCACGCGGCCTGCAATGGTCCAACCTGTAGCGCCTGGTGTGGCGCCGGTGGTCGCAGCGGTTCCGGGTGGTGAGGCGCCGTTGCCGGTGCCTGCTGTGCCTTCGACGCCGGGTTCGTTAAGAGAAGTTGAGCGGCAACAGATTCTCGCCGCGCTGGAAAAGACAGGCTGGCATCGTGGCAAGACTGCCGAGATCCTCGGTATCTCACCTTCGACACTCTACCGCCGGCTGCGCGATTACGATCTCGAACGCAGACGTTAAGTTGTTTTTAGTTTTTTGCGATCGATCTTTCCGCGATCGTTTTTGGGCAGGGACTCTACAAACTCCACCCAACGCGGGTACTTGTAAACCGCGATCCGGCTCTTCACGAACACCTTGATCTCTTCACCGAGCTGCTCTGATTCGGCAAATCCCTCTCGCAGGACGACAAACGCTTTCGGCTTCACCAATCCCTCTGCCTCGTGGCCCACCACCGCGCACTCGAGTATCGCCTGGTGTTGCAGCAAACAGTTTTCGATCTCCGCGGGCGCGACAAACACGCCGCTTACTTTCAGCATGTCGTCGGTGCGTCCGTGATACCAGTAGTAACCATTTTCATCGACGTGAAACTGGTCGCCCGTCGTACACCAGTCGCCCGCGAAAGTCTCTTTCGACTTCTCATGCGCGTTCCAGTAACAGAGCGCGGCGGAGTCGCCTTTGATCTTCAACGTTCCCATCTCGCCGACGGGAACTTCATTGCTATCCGCATCGACGATCTTTGCTTCGTAGCCTTCGACGATACGGCCGAGGCTGCCGGGCTTGATGTCGCCCGGACGATTGGTGATGTAGATGTGAAACATCTCCGCCGAGCCGATGCCGTCGCAGATGTCCACGCCGTATGCGCTCATCCAACGTTCGAAGAGCTCGATCGGAAGCGCTTCGCCTGCTGAGTAACAGAACCGCAGACTCGACAGGTCGTCTCTTGAAGCGCCGGAGACGTTCAGCATCGAGTTGATCATCGTCGGAACAGTCGTGAGGATCGTTGGGCGGTAACGTTTGATGACTTCAAACATCTTCTCCGCCGTGGATCTTTCGGAAAAGAGAGCCGTCGCGCCACCGACTGCGAACGGAAACAGCAGATTGGTACCCGTAGCGTACCCGAAGAACAATTTAGGAACCGAAACCGTCAGGTCGTCGGCGTTAACACCCATCGTCCGCTTCGCGAACACCTCGGTGTTGTACGGCAAGTCATGTTGCAGATGCACCGCGCCCTTTGGATGCCCTGTCGAACCCGACGTAAACAGCCAAATCGCAATGTCATCCCTTCGCGTATCCGCCGGCGTACACTCATCACCAGCGCCGCTCATCGCCTCACTGAAGTTGACGTATCGGGTTTTATTTTGGGTTTTAATCCCCTCTAAATAGCCAACCACAAGGACGCCGCGCAAATACCGCGCACCCTTCGCCGCTTCATAAAAGTTTTCCAGCAGCGACTCATGGACCACCGCCACACGCGCGCGCGTGTAATCGAGGTAATACTCATAATCCGCAGCCGGCAACAGCGGATTCACCATCGTGATCACCGCGCCGATACGCGCCGCACCAAACCACGTCGAAACAAACTCCGGACAGTCAGGCAGCACCAGCAACACGCGGTCTTCAATATCCACGTCCAGTTCGCGCAACGCATTGCCTGCACGATTCGACAAACGCGCCGTCTCGCCGTAGGTCCACTTCTGATCCTCGAAGTAGAGACATACTTTGTTTTCGCGTCCTTCCTCCAGGTTGTGGTAGAGGAAGTAATCGGCCATGTTGAAGCGTTCTGGAAACGAGGGCGTCATGATTTCAATGCGCGCTTGACTGGAAGAACTGATCGAGGAAGGTCGCCAGCATGCTTTCGTCTTCCGGCGTGCAGGAATTGAACTTGAGTGCAAAACCGATGTCGGAAGCTGTGTCTACGACCTCGGCCCAAAAGTTAACGGCCTGTGTTTCGGTGAGCTGAATTTCCAACCACACCAACTCCTTGACCTCGACTCTGCCGCCCGTCAACACAAAGCACCCATTGCGGCTGATATCCGTCACGGTCGCAGTCTCACGCGAGAGCACCCCCTCCCATCGCGCCGGTAGGTTCACTCTCACACGCGGTGCTAATCGTCTGTCCTTCATCGGCTTCAATGTGCGAACGGGCAGCCGCTGCTGCCGTGGTTGATGTCGAGATAGGTGCGCGCTGCCCAGATCTCCGGGAAGAACTTCTTGTCGAGCGTCGTCTTCAGGTAACCGATGCCTTCCGAGCCGCCGGTGCCGGGCTTTGCTCCCACCATGCGCTCGACCATCTTGATGTGGTGCGAACGCCAGAGCGAGAAGTATTCGTCGTGCTCCAGCAACGCTTCGGTGAGTTGAAACTCTTCATAACGACTCTCGAAGTGCGTGAGGATTTCGAGTATCGCGCGCGCCCGGTCGCTCACGTCAAACCCGCGGCGTTCGAGTGCGCGATAAAACGCATCCGCCAGCGACGGCCGGTCCATCCGCGATTGTAAACGCTCAAACGCAAACTGGTCTGCTTTAAATTCACGCACAATCCCCTCATCCTTCAGTCCCGACGAAAACTCGATCTCACGAAACTGCATCGACTGAAACCCGCTCGCCGGGTTGAGCTGATCGCGAAACGCGAGAAAGCTGATCGGCGTCATGCTTTCGAGAATGTGAATCTGTTGGACCAGCAACTTCTCGATGTCCACGATCCGCGTAATCGCACGCGTCGCGGCAGGCAGACGATCTTCTTCGAGAAACTGAATCGAAGCGTCGAGCTCGTGCAGGATCTGTTTGAACCACAACTCGTACGCCTGGTGCACCGTGATGAACAAGAGCTCGTCGTGATGCGCCGGATCCGAAAGCAAGTCCTGCAAATTGATCAGGTCCTGAACGCGAAGATATTTGTTATATGAAAGTGGCGGTTTGTCGCCGTAAACGTTGGACATTAAAACGCTGCTCCCGCCGCTTCGTGTTCGCGATACGCGTCTGACTCCGCGATTTTTTTCATTTCCGCAATCACAAGCTCCAGCTCTTCGTCAGTGTTGTAAAAATGCGGTGAGATACGAACTCCCGCACCCGGCCGGTAGTCGACAATGAACTCACGGCGAATCAATTCTTTTGTAATCGCGCCCGCGTGCTCGTGCGCCACCGTGATCGTACCGCCGCGCCTTTCGGGATCGCGTGGACTGGTTACGCGGAAACCCGCTTCTTCAGCGAGTTCGATCAGGTAACTCGTTTGCCGCGTGCTCTTCTCGCGAATCTTGTCGACGCCGATCGCGTTGATGATCTTATAGCCCGACTCCGCCGCGTAGAGCGCGGGAATCGCCGGCGAGCCGTGCAGAAACCGAGTGATGTTCGGCGCGTAGCGAAGCGAGGTGTCGAACGCAAACGGCTGCTCGTGGGCCATCCAGCCCGTTGTTTTCGGTTCCAATGTAGCTTGCAGATCGGGACGCACGTACAGGTAGCCCGCGCCTGGTCCACCGCACAACCATTTCACCGATCCACCAGTCGCAAAATCCGCATTCAGTTCCTTGACGCTAAACGGAACAGTGCCCGCAGATTGATACGTGTCCAGCACGACCATCGCGCCGACTTCATGCGCGCGCTTGATGATCGCCTGCGCGTCCTGCAAGAACGCGCTCTTGAAAAGCACGTGCGAGAACGGCACGAGCAAGGTCGATTCGTCGATCGCAGCGAGAAAGCGTTCGAGTGGCACTGTGATCCCGTCGTCAGACTTCACGATCTCGATACGCAATTTACCGTCGCGAGCGTGCGCCTCGTAGACGTACATCACAGAAGGGAAGTTGAGCTCGGAGTAGACGATCTTGTTTCGCTCGGGTGTCGGCTCGAAGCACGACAACACCAGCGACTGGCAGATGGAAACGTTCTGGTGCATCACCACAGTGCCGGGGTCCGCGCCGATGATGCGCGCGACCTCGTCGCCGACGGTGACCGGCATATCCCACCAGCCTTCCGCCCACGCGCGCACTCCGCGCGACGCCCACCGGTCGGCATACTCGTGCAGCCGGTCGTACGTCGCCCTCGGCATCGCGCCCAGACTGTGCGAGATCAGGTAAACGGTCTTATCGAGAATCGGAAACTCGCTGCGCCACCTCAATAACTCGTCTGACAAGAGAGAACCCTCCTGCGGTAAATGTACCAGAATCGTGTAATCTGTGGCTAAGATGTGGAAGTTCGCGCGGCCAATTCGACACAAGATAGAAGAAACTCGCTGGCCCACGGCCGAAGAAGCAGCCCGCTCAAAACTCTTTAGTCCGATAAAAATCGGCCGGCGTTTGGAGGCGCGGAGTCGTACGTGGGTGCCTGCGATGGTGCCGTGGCGTGCGACCGAGGACGGGTTCGTAACGCAGCAGAACCTCGACTGGTATCGACGCTTTGCCGAAGGGCGTCCGGGTGTGTTGGTGGTTGAAGCGACTGGCGTGCGCGACATTCCGAGTGGTCCATTGTTGCGTATCGGGGACGACCGGTTCATTCCCGGGTTGCGCAAGCTCGTCGATGTGGTGAAAGAAGCGAGCCGCGGTGAGACGCTGTTGTTCATTCAGATCATCGACTTCCTGTCGGTGAAGCGGCGGCCTGAGAAAGCGAAATACTTTCAACGGTTTCTTAAGATCAATGAACAGCACCGTCAAGCATTAGCCGAAACCACACAACGCAGCGACTGGCTCAGTGCTGCTGAAGCGGGGATCCGTAGCTTTTTAGAGTCAGCGGATGAGGAACTTTTGGAACGGATTCTCACTCCGCGAGAGCTTGAGGCGCTCTACTTCGGTTATCGAGAACGTGTTACGGATACACATCTTGAACACATCGCACGATTACCGCAGGAACTGCCGCCGATTTTCGCTGCGGCCGCGGAGCGCGCGCGTAAAGCGGGGTTTGATGGCGTCGAGCTTCATTACGCACACGCGTATACGATGGCGGGTTTTCTGAGCCGGCAGAACGATCGTGAAGATGGTTACGGCGGCTCGCCTGAGAATCGCGTTCGCTTGCCGCTCGAGGTCTTTCGCGCGGTGAGAGATCGTGTGGGTGATGATTACGTTGTGGGCGTGCGATTTCTCGCGGATGAAGTGATTGAAGGTGGTAGCCGCGTCGAAGATGCGATCTATTACGCGAAAGAGTTCGCGCGTGCCGGATTTGATTTCCTATCGTTGTCGAAGGGCGGAAAGTTTGAAGACGCGCAACGGCCGAAGGTGGGCCAGGCGGTTTATCCGTACACGGGAAAAAGCGGTTACGAGTGTATGCCGACGGTGTTGTCGGACGAGATTGGTCCATTCGGGCGAAGCGTGCCGTTGATGGCTTCCGTTAAGCACGCCGTGAATGCGGCGGGTTTCCAAACGCCAGTCGTGACGGCGGGCGGCATTACGACTTTCGAACAAGCAGAACAGATTCTGCTTCGCGGGCAGGCCGATATCGTCGGCATGGCGCGTCAGGCGCTTGCGGATCCTGATTGGTTTTTGAAGGTGCGGCTCGGGCGTGGTGATGAAGTTCGGCGTTGCACTTACACAAATTATTGCGAGGCGCTCGATCAGGCGCACCGGCCGGTTACGTGCAAACTATGGGATCGTATCGACCTTGATGAGCCCGGGATTGCGACGGTTGACGACGGCAGACGACGGCTGGAGCCGCCAGCCTGGCGTCAGTGACCTCTTGCTGCTTCGTAAGCTTCAATGAACTCCGGCGCTCGCTTTTTTAGATCGTCGTAAGTGACCTTGCCGCTGCGCGTCATCACGCTGAACGCCAGATCCATCGGGCTCAGGTTCATGTAATTGCGCGCTTGCTCAAACCACAACATGCTCTCGAAAGCGGCCGACTGATATTCCTCGATCACCGGCCTGCGTGTTTCAGCAAAACGCGCCAGCGCCTCGCTCACGCCGTTCGTCTGCTGAAACGACTCCGCAAGCGCGATCGAATCTTCCATCGCGAGCTTTGTACCCGAACCGATCGAGAAGTGAGCGGTGTGAAGCGCGTCGCCGAGCAGCACAAGATTCTCGAAGAACCAGTTCTCGTTTTTCACGAGCAAAAACTGAATCCATTTTGAGTTATTCGACAACAGCGGATGTCCGTGTAAATCCGCGGCAAAAACCTCTCCCAAATATTCACGCGTCTCCGCGTCGGACATTCGCTCAAACCCGGCTTTCTTCCACGTTGCAGGATCGCACTCGATAATGAACGTGCTCGTCTGTTTGTTGAACTTGTACGAATGCGCGGCAAACGTGCCTGCTGAGTTCTGCCGAAACGTCAGCGTCAATCCGTGGAATAGCTGATTCGTGCCGTACCAGATGTAACGATGCTTGCGCAGGTCGAGTTGCGGTGTGAGCTGGTCGATATACTGCAAGCGAACCGTGCTGTTCACGCCGTCAGCGGCTACGAGCAGATCGCACTCCTTGCGGAGCGCCTCAACGTCATGCACTTCCGTGTGAAAACTGATCTCGATACCCAACTGCTCCGCACGGCGTTGCAGAATCTTTAGCAGTTGCAGGCGAGCAATGCCTGAAAAACTGTTGCCATGAATCGAGATCTTTTCGTCTCGATGGACCACATCGACGTTGTCCCACGCCTCAAACTCCCTCGTGATCTCCGTATGCGACTCCTCATCCGCCGCGCGCAGGTTCGCGAGCGTCTTTCCCGAAAACACAACGCCCCAACCGAACGTATCATCCGGACCATTACGCTCATAAATCCTGATGCGATGCGCCGGCTCCGCCTTCTTCATCAGGATCGCAAAATACAACCCCGCCGGCCCCCCGCCTATGATGTTGATGTTCATCCGTTTTCCGCCGAACGTTCGCGCAGCAGTTGGCCGGCGATGACGAGTTTTTGGATTTCGGAGGTGCCTTCGTAGATGCGCAGGGCGCGTACGTCGCGATAGAGGCGCTCGACGACGCTGCCGCGCACGAGGCCGGCGCCGCCGTGGATTTGGACCGCGCTGTCGACGATGCGGCCGGCTGCTTCGGTGGCGAAGAGCTTTGCTTCGCTCGCTTCACGTGTGACGCGCGTGTCCGAAGTGTCGCGGAGGTAGGCGGCGCGATAGACGAGCAGGCTCGCGGCGTCGAGTTCCGTGGCCATGTCGGCGAGTTTTTCCTGGACCAGTTGATGTTCGCACAGCAGACGGCCGAACTGTTTGCGCGTCGAGGCGTAGCGGACGGATTCATCGAGCGCGCGCCGCGCCATGCCGCACGCTGCTGCTCCGACACTCGCGCGAAACGTATCGAGCGTTTCCATCGCCAAACGAAATCCGTCGCCTTCGTTGCCAACCATGTCCTCGGCCGGAACGCGACACTCCTGGAAAGCGATCTCGCCAATCGGATGTGGCGCGATCAATTCAGTACGCTCGACGACACTGAAGCCCTGCATCTTCGAACCGACTACGAAAGCCGAGAGCGTTGGACGGCCGTCGTCGCGCGTGCCGGTGCGAGTGAAGACGGTGTAGAAGTCAGCGATACCGGCGTTTGAGATGAACCGTTTGCGGCCGTCGATGACGTAAGTCTCACCGTCGCGACGCGCCGTAGTTTTTATCGAAGCGACGTCCGATCCGGCCTCCGGTTCAGTCAAGGCAAACGCCGCAATCGCTTTACCCTGAAGCGCGCGCGCGAGCCAGAACTCACGCACGTGATCCGGCGCCGCTTGCGCGATCGCGTACGTGCCGAGACCCTGCATTACAAACGCGAGATCCGCGAGCGAAGACGAGTACGACAGTGCCTCGCGAATCAAACAGAGTGCGCGAGTATCGAGTTTGGAGACCGCGACGGCGTAGTTCAACAGTCCGGCGCTGGAGAGCAGATTTACGAAATGACGCGCGAGACCTTCGACGTCATCTTCAACGCCGGCGTGCGGCTCGATCTCGCGAGACACAAAGTGGCCGACTACCTGCGCGAGATTGCGATGCTCGGGAGTAAAGAACGGCAGTTCGATCATTTGAATTTCGGTTCGCGCTTCGCGACAAACGCTTCGTAAGCTTCGCGGTAATCGGGATGCTGCATGCAGATCGCCTGCGCCTGCGCTTCACTCTCGAGTGCCGACTCGAAGTCCATGTGCAGCTCGCGGTTGAGCATCTCTTTGGTCTTGCCGAGTGCGAATGCCGGTCCGCGTGCGAGGCGTTCGGCAAAATCGCGCGTCGTCGTTTTTAGCTGATCCCCGGCGACGACACGATTATAAAATCCGATTCTTTCCGCTTCAGCAGCGGTGATGAAGTCGCCAGTGTAAAGAAGCTCCGTCGCTTTCGAAAAACCAACGATGCGCGGCAGCAGATGCGACGCGCCCATGTCCGTGCCGGCGAGTCCGACTTTAACAAACAGAAAAGCGATGCGCGCATCTTCGCTGGCGATGCGCAGGTCGGAAGCGAGTGCGATGCAAGCGCC
>DASUPR010000143.1:0-3490 GCA_036281015.1 Pyrinomonadaceae bacterium | reverse complement strand
CCGGAGTTTGGTTTCATCAACTACTTCATCGACCTCGCCCGGCGCGATGAGGAGATCCGCATCTTTGGCAACGGCGAGCAAACACGAAACGTCCTCTATGCCGAAGACGCCGCTGAAGCGCTTTATCTCGCTGCCCAATCTCCTCAACTGATTGGCGAAGTTTATTTCGCTACTCACGAAGAACACTTATCCGTGGCGCAGATCGCCGAAGAGATCACGCGGCAGTTTGGTAGCGGGCGAATCAGTTACGTTGATTGGCCCGACGAGCGCAAGCGAATCGAGATCGAGCAAGTCAGGTTCTCGTCCGAGCGTTTTCGTGACCTGGTCGATTGGCGTCCGGGTTACGATTTCAAACAAGGCCTCGCGAGAACAAAGGCGATCGTTTGCGGTGAGATTGATGAGACGTCTGAGCTCTTCTCTGTGCCTCTGTGTCTCGGTGGTTAGTCGATCATGCAGGAGATGACCACAGAGACACAGAGGCACAGAGAAATCAAAAGATAAATGAAAAAGCTGCTCGTTGTTTTGGAAGCGGGTGATAGTTTGCCGAGCGGCGTGATCCGCGGTCTCGCTTACGAGGACCTGTTTGCCGAACACGGTTTTGATGCGCAGTTTGTATCGCGGCGTCCCGCGCGGCTTTTCGAGAACCGCGCGTTTCCACTGCGGCAGTTGGTTGAGTTTGCACCGGTGCGCAACCGTCTGATGAGCCGGGCTATCGCGGCGAACGAGAATCGCATTCGCAAACTCGCACGTGACGTCGACATCATCTATCTCAACAAGGTTTCGTCTCACGCGCTGCTACAAGACCTTCTGAAAGACAAGCACGCGCGGATTGTTTACGACTTCGGCGACGCGATCTGGTTGCAGGAATGGTCGGCGTCGAAGCTGGATGACGTGCTGCGTCAGGTTGATGCGGTGACCACCGACAACGAAGTGACCGCGAGTTACGTGCGCAAGGTCAATCCGAATTGTGTGGTCATTCCCGATGCTCCTGCGCTGCACGCGTTCGACGCGCGGCGCGCAGAGCTCAGTCGCAAGCCGAACGATCGCATCGTGCTCGGATGGCTCGGGTCGCCGACCACGGCTTACAACTTGTACGTCGTTTGGGAGGCGCTTGAAGAGCTTTTCCGGCGGCACGATAATTTGCATCTGCGGCTGGTCGGCACCGGCAACGATCTGCGGTTCATTCCGGAGTTTGAAAACGTGAAGTTCTCTTGCGTGCCTTCTTACGATCAGTCGCGGATGGTTGAAGAGGTTTTTGGCATGCACGTCGGACTGTTTCCCTTGCAGAACGTCGAGCGTTGCCAGATGCGCGGCGTGTTCAAGGCGACGAACTACATGAGCGGTGAAGCGGCGGTCGTCGCTTCGCCGGTGGGCCAATGCGCCGACTTCATCAGGGATGGGGTTAACGGGTTCCTGGCGACGACGAAGGATGAATGGGTCGGCAAGCTGGAGAGCTTGATTTTCGATCCGGGATTGCGGCGCGGGTTGGTTGAGAACGGGCTTGCGTGCGTGCGTGAGAATTTTCGGGTGGACCAGTCGTTTGCGAAGCTGAAGCAGGTGTTGTCGTCGGTATGAAACTGGTAATCACGGGCGCGTTGGGACATATCGGTTCGGGGCTGATCCATACGCTCGCGCCGCGAGAGGTTAGTGAGGTTGTGCTCGTCGATAACTTGTCCGCGCAGCGTTATTGCTCGCTGTTCAATCTTCCGGCGGGGATAGATTGGAGATTTGTTGAGGCGGATGTAACGACGGCGGAGCTTGAAGATCTTTTTGCGGGTGCGGCGGTTGTAATTCACTTGGCGGCGATCACGAATGCTGCGGAGAGTTTTGAGATCGCGGAAGAAGTTGAGCGCGTGAATTATTTCGGCACGCAGCGAGTTGCGTTGGCAGCGGCGAAGGTTGGTGTGCCGTTAATCTTTCCGTCGTCGACGAGTGTTTACGGTGTCTCCGAAGGAATTGTTGACGAGACGTGTGGCACCGAGCATTTGCAACCGCAGAGTCCTTACGCGAAGAGTAAGCTCGACGCCGAGCAGTTCATCAGCGGGCTTGGGGAAACGTCGGGGTTGCGGTTCTTTATCGCGCGTTTTGGGACGATTTACGGCGCGTCGATTGGAATGCGATTTCACACTGCGGTGAATAAGTTTATCTGGCAGGCGTGTATTGGGGAGCCGTTGACGGTGTGGCGCACCGCGCTCGATCAGAAGCGTCCGTATCTGGACCTGCATGACGCTGTGCGGGCGCTGAAGTTTGTTGTCCAACAGCGTCTTTTCGACAACCAGATCTACAACGTGCTCACTGACAATTTCACGGTGCGCGACATCGTTGACGCGATTCGCGAGCACGTGCCGGATTTAGAAGTAAGGCTGGTTGATTCGAGAATCATGAACCAGCTTTCGTATGAGGTCGACCGGCGGAAAATTGAGGCGCTAGGGTTTCGTTTTGAAGGGGATTTTAAACGCGGGATCGGGGACTCAGTTGAACGGTTGAAAGCGCTCAGCCACACAGAGGCACAAAAGAAGAGATGGTTACAAGCGAGCCGTTAGTCAGCATTCTCATTCCGGCGTACAACTGCCGGCCATGGATCGGGAGAGCGGTTGAGAGTGCGTTGGGGCAGAGTTGGAAACGTTGCGAAGTGATCGTCGTCGATGATTGTTCGACGGATGGCACGTACGAGGAGTTGAGACAGTTTGAAGATTTGATTCGACTCGAGCGCTCTGCTGCTAACGGTGGACAGAACAGGACGAGAAACAGGCTTACCGTGTTGAGCAAAGGCGAGTGGTTGGTCTATCTCGATGCCGACGACGCGCTCGGGCGGCACACGGTTGAGACGAAGCTTGAAGGTGCCGCTGCCGCTGATGCGGTTTACGGCTCAATAAAGATCGCTACGTATGAGGGCCAACGCGAAATCAGGTCGGAAACAATCGTCGCTGAAGATTACGACGACTTGTGGGCCGCGGCTTTCGCGTGGAAGTTTCCGAACACGTCGGCGTTTTGTTTCCGGCGAAGTGCAGTGTTGGATGCCGGTGGGTGGAACGAGCGTTTAAAGAATTGCACTGACTACGATCTGTATTTCAGGTTGCTGGGCCACGGAAACAAATTCAAAGCCGCGCCGGATGCGTGGTCCACGTATCGGCAGTGGAGTCCGACGCAGGCGGTCAATGAAGATCCGTTGCGAAAGATGACGACGCGGCTGGAGTTGATGTTTGACGCGGCAACGCGGTTGAAAGCCGCGGGCGAAATGACTGCGGCGCGAACGAAAGCGTTCTTTGATGCGTCGCTTGGCGTGTTGCGAACGATCTATCCGCTAGCGCCGAGTTTGGCGATCGAGCAACACGAAGCTTTGTTGTCGATGTGTCCTGAGTGCCGTCCGTCGAAGGAACTGTTTACGGCGCCGTATCGGTTTGTTTATGACGCGGTTGGTTTTTCTTCGGCTGAACGCATAGCCGAGTTCATACGATAGTGCCGCTCTTTTCGGTAATCATTCCGACTT
>DASUPR010000142.1:0-6096 GCA_036281015.1 Pyrinomonadaceae bacterium | reverse complement strand
GAGCACTTCGCCGTCGCGGTTGCCGAGAATGTTCGTCGAATACCAACCGTGCAATCCGAGCATGCGCGACTTCAGTCCGGGCGCGATGATGGTCTTCATCAACGTTTGTCCGGTCTTGAAGTCCTTGCCGCAGATCGCGAGGCGATTCTTGTCGGCCAGAGTCATTAGCGCGGGGATGTCGACCGTGAGATTCGGCGCGCCATTCGCGAAAGGAACACCCGATTTCAACGCCGCGTAGGCGTAAATCATCGAAGGCGCGATCGCCTTGTGGTTCTCCTTCATCGCTTTTTCAAACGACTCGAGCGTCTTGTGCACGGGATGTTGCTTCAGGAAGACTTCGGTCGATGCGGCCCAAATCATCACCAGCCGCGAACACTTGTTCTTCTTTTTCCACTCCGCGATCTCGTCGATGAGTTGGTGGGCCAGGTCAAACTTCGTCTTGCCTTCCTTGACGTTCGTGCCGCTCAATCGTTTCACATACGACTGATCGAAGACGGCCTTCATCGGTTTGATCTTGCGCAGCGGCACCTTCAACTGGGCCAGCAACTCTTTCTCGAGCACGCCGGCGTTGAGCGCCGCGTCGTAAGCGGTTTCCGGAAAGATGTCCCACGCGCCAAAGACGAGATCTTTCAACTGCGCGAGCGGTAAGAAGTCTTTGATCAACGGAACGCGATTGTCGGTTCGTTTGCCAAGGCGGATCGTGCCCATCTGCGTGAGACTGCCGATTGGTTTTGCAAAGCCCTTCTTGATTGCTTCGACACCGGCGATGAACGTAGTGCTGACAGCGCCGAGACCGACGAGTAGAACTCCGAGTTTTCCTTCAGCCGGACTGATTTCCGCTTGCTTGGCAACAGGCATTCGCGTTTCTCCTAATGAAAAGTTTCCAGCGATGATACTAACGGGAATGCAAAGCGAACCGACGAATCTTGCGCATTATTGGCGCTCGTTTGCTGAGGTGTTATTCGCTGAGATGAGCGCCTTGCGAAATTCGCGCGGCGTTGTGCCGGTGGCGAGCCGAAACGCTTTCGTGAAATGACTCGCGCTGAGATACCCGACGCGAGAGCCGATCTCCGTAACCGAGAGTTCCGTTTCGGCGAGCAGGAGTTGGGCGCGAGCGGCGCGAATGCCGGCGAGATAGTTGTGCGGCGATGAGCCGGTGAGTTTTTTGAAGAGTCGCGCGAAGTGAAACGGTGAGAGATACGAAGCCGCGGCGAGTGCTTTGAGTGTCAGGTCCTGATCGAGTTGCGTGTACATCAGTTCGACCGAGCGGCGAATGCGCCGGTCGACGAGGCCGGCGCGCGAAAGCTCCAACTCTTCAGAACGGCGCGGCTGCGCGTAGTTGCGCAAAGCGTGGACCAGCAGCTGTTCGCCGAGCGCGCGCAGCACGATGTCTTTGCCGGGTTTGTCGTCGCTGAGTTCGGCGGCGAATTCGCCAAACAAGCGGTCGAGTTTTTGATCGCCGCTGAAGTGGCCCGGTTTGAAAGTGATAGTCGAGCTCGGTGGAATCAAACGCATCGTCGCGGCGTGTTGCATCACGAGCGAAGCAGAGAAAGTTACAAAGAGAAGCTCAGCGCGCGTCGCGTTTGCCGTGATGCTCAGGTTCGGTTCGAAGAGAACGAACTGCGCGGCGGGAAGATCGATCGGCTTCGCGCCGGTTGTGTAACTAAGCTGGCCTTGCAGGACCGCTAGCAGTGAGTAACCCGAACTTGCCTGGGTCTGCCATTGAAGTTGTTTGGCCCGCCGGTAGGAAACTGAAAAGTCGTTGGAAACAAAGAACCGGTTGAACTGGACGAGGGGTCGAGTCATCGGTGCAACTGTACGCGAAGACGATCCGAGGCTTCAATCATCATGGCCGGGTCGTTTGTGATCACAGCTTCGATGCCCATCGATTGCGCGCGCGTTACCCACGCGGGATCGTCGACGGTCCAAACAACAACTCTGAGACCGGCGAGTTTTGCTTTCTCGACCAGCGACGGTTTCGCGAGCCGATGATGAAGCGCCAGCACTGACGCGCCAACCTTCAATGCCCGATCTATCAGGCTCTGGTCTGTGTATATCCGTGGCTCAAACAGAGCAGCCGTTTTGTGGTTTATGAGTTTGAGGACGTTTAAGTCGAAGCACTCTACGATCACACGCTCTTCAAACGAAAACTCACGCACCAACTCGCAACACCGCTCGGCTAGTTCCGGAGAACTACCTTTGATCTCCAAACACAAGATCAAATCGTTCTGCGACATCAACTCAAACAGATCTCGCAAACTCGGAACGTTAACACTTCTCAGCGCCTTCGCCGTCACATCCACAACGCGCCTTCGCAAACCATGCGTCCGCTGCAACGTATCGTCGTGAATAATCACCGGCACACCATCAGCACTCAGCCGCACGTCGAACTCAATCCCATCCGCACCGGCTTCAATCGCCGCTACAAACGCCGCCATCGAGTTCTCAGGCGCAACGGCAGACGCGCCACGATGACCAATGATTAATGGATCGCGCATAAGTCGAACTGTATGTAACCGGAAACTACTTTACGGCAGGAGAGCCTTTGATGAAACGCTTCAGCTTGATATCGAAAGTTCCATAATCCGTTTTCACACGCCCGCCGACGGGAATGTGCCGCGCGTCGGCCGTGAACCAAATCGAAAACTCACCCTTCTCGTTGTCGATCAACCGTTCGGGTCCAAACAGTTCCGCATTGACGCGGAACGCATCGACGCGCCCGAGCACAGTCTTGATTCGTTTCTTCTCGAGCACCTTCACCGGAGTCGTGTAAACACGCCCGCCATCGCCGATGTAAATATCAAACCCTTTTCCGACTTCGAGTGGCTGTGTGCGAATGAAGTAGATCGCCGAGAGGACGTCTTGCAGTTGTCCGGAAAATTCGGTGATCGCGTGGCGCGGTTCGCTTTGCGGATTGTTTGGATCGCGCAACGTCCAGGTCATCTGGCCCTTCGCGTGGTCAAAAGTCGACTTGGTCTCGCGGACTCGTTTTCCTTGTTCGTCGCGAATCGTCGTGTTCTTAACCGTGAACGTAAGCGGTTCGACGATCGACTCCACCGTCTCTTTAAACTTCAGATTGAACAGGCGCGCAAAGAAACCCTTGCTCGTGACTTCGGCCTTGAACGTCAATGCGTACGACTCGCCGCTGTGCGGCGTTGGCGTCGAGGAAGCGTGAAACTTCAGATCGGCAACGTCGATCTTGCGCAACAGCGCGCGTGAAAACTCTGCTTCGAAGTGGAGTTCTTCGAGCGGTTCAAATGGTCTCGGGTGCGCCTTTTGCGCAACGGCAGTCTTAGCAGGGATTGCGAAGCCGAACGCAAGCGTGAGGGAAAGGATGAAAAAGAGCAGCTTTAATTTTCGTAAAACCATTATTGATAAAAAGTCTTAATCAGCAGCAGTCCCCACGCGATCACCAAGCCCAGCGCCGCGCGATACTCGCGATAGCGCAAATAAAGCGAACCATCGAATCTCACAGGCTCCGAAGCGCTTTGCCGAAAAGGCGTCAGCCGGGGAAAGAAAAGCGGCACCGACTGCCTGTAAACCTCATAATCCTTACCAAAAAGCTCAGCCAGCGTCGAGGCTTCGACGCGCATCACCGGGAAATAGATGCCAAGAAACAAGCCTACGAACAACAAGCCCAACACCACCTGTCCCGACGCGATCGTAAATCCGAGCCCGAGCAGGAAACTTCCGAGATAAAGCGGATTGCGCGTAAAGGCATAAGGCCCGGAGGTCGCGAGTTGCGCGTTCTTGCGAATATGTCCCGCTGCCCACGCGCGAATCGCCAGACCCAAGACCGAAACACAGGCGCCGACGAGCAGTGCGACGGGTGTCGGTTTCGCTAGCAATAAAAATATTGCAGCACACAAGAAACCGAGCGGCACACGCCAGCGCTGAATCCACGTTCCGCCTCTTCGCATACTAATTATTTAATCTCTGCCTCACCGCGTCGAACACCCGTTCTACGGAGATATCCATGCAGATCCATTTCGAGCACGAACGCCGGTGACAATCAACGCGACAATCAATGTCATTTCGTTCGACGCAGATGTCCTGTGCATTAGGACTGCCGTTCCGCCACCACTCGGTTGGTCCAAACAATCCGACAATCGGCGCGCCCGCCGCAACCGCGATGTGCGTCGGACCAGTATCACCGCCAACGTAAATCCGCGCCCGGTTCGCTAGTGAGTAAAATCCTTTCAACGAAAGACTAACCGGGATCGCCTTCTCCGATCGCGACGCGCGTCGTACAGTTTCAGCCAACTCTTCTTCGCCCGGTCCGTATGTCACCAACGACCGCATTCCATAATTGGCCCACAACAGATCGGCCAATCCGCCAAATTTTTCCGCGCTCCACAACTTCGTCGGCCATCCCCCCGCGGGATTGAGAATCGCAAAGTTTTCCGCCGTGTTCGCCGCCGCTCGTTCGGCCTCCGCCTGGGCTACGGCATCAACGCCGATCGGAAACGAAAGCTTTTCAGGTACGGGAATGCCCATCGCGCCCTGAAGCAACAAGAGCCCTTTACGAATGATGTGCGTGTGCGGCGGGATAGAGATGCGTTTGGAAAGAAAGACAGTGCTGGCCGGCTCGCGCAGGCCCGTCCGCGAGTAGCCAAAAACACGTCGCGCGCCCGAGACGCGCGCTATCGAAGCCGATTTAAGTAGTCCCTGGAAGTCTAAGGCGATATCGAAGGCAGAGGCGCGTAACCGACGTAACTGCTGGCGCGGTGCCCGCAGCGTCTCCCCAGACATCAGCCCGCGCCTCAACGCCTTCGTGTCGACTTCGATGAGGCGATCTAAAATCGGGTTGTCTTTCAAAATTTCGGAAGACGACCTTTCTGCGACCCAGGAAATTTCCGCGTGCGGCATCCCCGCGCGCAGTGCGGCGAGGGCCGGCAGAGTGTGAACTATGTCGCCGATGCTACCCAACTTGACGATGAGAACCTTCATTAAAACTTCTCAGGTGCCGCCGAAGTAACTGAACTTGAGTTTGGCCTCCGCAACTTTTTTACCACTCTTGTATTTCGCGAGCACGCCTTCGAGCACGGGCCGCTCGTCCGACAGGTCCTGTTCGGCAAAGACGCCGCCTCTGAGAAACTTTCCGGAAAACGTGTAATAGACACCGCCGAGACTCACTGTGGTGAACGTGAAGTTATCGCGTTTCACGACGAGGCTTTTATAGTGAAACGTCTTTCCGTCCATGAGCTGCAAACCCTGAGTCGGGATGTGACGCAGCCGTCGGCCGTTCAGGTTTATGCCTCCGAAATCCGAGAAGCCGGTTGGTGCTTCGCCGATGAGCCAAAACGATCCATCGGGGTTGAACGTGCTTCGCTTCGTTTGTCCGATCACCGAGATCCCAAGCGCCAGACAAATGGTCGTGAGTAGTATTACTTTCAATCCGAGCCTCCTAGGCGAGTCAGGATAGCCGATGTCGAATGATCTTTCGGGTCGCCAACGATGGCTACGCGGCCGCCGTAGGATCGTACCACGTCGCGTTCGGGCACGGAGTCTTCGGTGTAGTCAGTGCCTTTCGCGTGTACGTCAGGTTTGAGCGCGAGCAATAGTTCTTCAACTGTCGGTTCGTTGAAAACAGTGACATAAGTTACAGATTCAAGCGCGGCGACGAGCTCAGCGCGCTCAGTAGCGGGAAGAATCGGACGGCCCGGACCCTTGAGACGCGCGACCTGTTCGTCGGAATTCACGCCCACGACCAGCACGTCGCCCAGCTCGCGCGCGCCCGCGAGATAACGCACGTGGCCGACGTGCAGCACGTCGAAACAGCCATTCGCCAAAACAACGCGCGATCCGTTCTCACGTTCGGCGTTGATCCGCGTTACGAGTTCTTCACGGCTTAAGATCATTGATTGCTTGCTCGAGTTCGGCTGCGGTCACGGAAGCTGTGCCGCGTTTCATGACGACGAGCCCGCCGGCGTAGTTTGCGAGTTGTGCTGCTTCGGCGAAGGATGAATCCGACGCGAGCGCGAGAGCGAAGGTGGCGATGACGGTGTCGCCCGCGCCGGTTCCGTCGACTGCTTGCGCGCCGACAGCCGGGATGTGCAGTGCCAGTGGCTCTTCCGTCACCAGCATCATTCCGTT
>DASUPR010000141.1:0-13843 GCA_036281015.1 Pyrinomonadaceae bacterium | reverse complement strand
TGCGAGAAAGAAAAATTCGTGGAGTTGCTTGCGGACCTTTGCAAGGGCATAGAGGAACCAGAACAGAAGATGGGCCGTCCGCGCTTGCTGCTCGCGGACATTGTTTTTGCGAGCGCGTTCAAGGTCTATTGCAGCATGTCGGGCCGTCGCTTCATGTCCGATCTGCGCGATGCTCAGAACAAGGGCTACCTCTCGAAAGCGGCGCACTATAACTCGATCTCGCGCTACCTTGAAAACCCTACGCTTACACCCTTGCTCACATCCCTGATTGAAGCCAGCAGCTTGCCGCTGGAGACGGTTGAGTCTGAGTTCGCGGTTGACTCGTCGGGCTTTTCTACCTGTCGCTTTTTCAAATGGGTCGATGCGAAGTACAAAGATCAGAAACTCATGTCGAAGCGCGATTGGGTGAAAGTTCATTTGATGTGCGGCGTTAAGACGAACATCGTCACCGCCGTCGAAGTGACTGAGCGCCACGCCGCCGATACGAAATACTTTAAGCCGCTTGTCGAAACTACTGCCGCCAACTTCACGATGCAGGAAGTCTCCGCCGACAAGGCATACCTGTCCGCCGATAATCTGCAAACCGTTGCCGACCACAACGCCATGCCGTACATTCCGTTCAAGAGCAACAGTCGGCCTAACGTGAAGCCGGGAACGGGACCACGCACTAGCTTGTCGCAGCGGGCGTACTGGAAACGCAAGAGCGCTCTGTGGCGAAAAATGCACGCATACTATGAGTTCAATCAGGAGTTCTTTTTGCAGCGCTACCACAAACGCAGCAACGTGGAATCCACCTTCAGTATGATCAAGGCGAAGTTCGGTGACGGTCTGCGCAGCAAGACCAAACCCGCACAGGTCAACGAAGCCCTTTGTAAAATTCTTTGTCACAATATCTGTTGCCTTATCCAATCCATTTTCGAACTCGGAATTGAGCCCACTTTTTGGACGGCTGAGCCGTCCCCCTAACTAGAACTTTCCATGATCGCTGCTAACCGTCGCATTAGCTCCTCGCGCTCTTGCGACGTTAGGTGTACGACCTCAGAAATAACGCCATGCCTTAGACCCGCCCACCTCATGAAGAACGCCTGTTCATAAGACTTGCCGTTGATTGGGTCTTTGAACTTGAGAGCAACAACAATTTGCACAGGAGGATCACTCCGGGAATATGTAATTCCAAACCGCGTTATGAACGGATCGTTAACTAGAATTTCGTTAGCTACCGTCAGTTCTAATACTGTAGGCTTCTTACTGTTGCCCGTCTCCACAACAATGATTCTGGTGAGGAGATCGGATGCTTCACGACTGCCGATGTTTTCGAGGCTACAGGTAAAGTCGTAACGCTCGTCCTCATCGAACTCTCCAATATCAGTGATAGTCGGTTTAGTGAGCCTGAATTTTGGGCGATTCGTTTCTGATGAGAATCTCTCGATCTGTCCTTGCAATTCGTCTATAGCCGCCAATGCGCCGCTGATTTCGCCTTGCCGTTCGACATCTAAAACCCACGGCGTTTTGATCACATGGCGGATGATGTACGCGAGTGCGATGGCAGCAGCAGGCGCGATGTTCTGCAATGCACCTACGACGCCTTGCTCTCTGTTAATCCAGCCGTAGTAGAACTGGAGAAACACGATAACGACTATGGCGGCAATGGCTATCACGGCTTCCCACACCGCCCTTCCGATCTCGCGTCGGAACCGACGCCAGAACCGTTTGTAGTATTCAGAAAGTGTTTGGGTAGAGGTTTCTTTAGACATGCGCGAACGGTAGCACGGAACCGACATGGCCCAGCTAACTTTTGGGTCAAAGTCCTTACTTTTGAGTCACTTAGGACTTTTAGGGCAAAGCCCACACACTAACTAGTGGAATTCACTGATTCTGGAGGGGTTAGCGGAGTGCGAAACGCCCCACGGTGTCCTCGCCGATGCTGCCGAAATAGAGGTTGTTGTTGTGCTCGAGGACGTTTGCGATTTGGGCGTAGCAGTCGGAAGAGCCGTTCTGGAGGTTCTCAACGACCTGTCCTTGCGGATTAAGGGCGAGGACGAAGGAGTAGCGTTGAGGAGCGGGCTGGAGAAATTTTGGTAAACGATAGACGACCTTCCGCAGAAATGGACGCGGGAGGAGACGATCGAATAAAGCCTGGCGCGGCGTGACCATAGCCAACCAGAATTTGTCTTTGCCGTTTGACGAGATGCCGTCGGGGAAACCGGGAAGGTTGTCGATGAAAATGTCTGACTGACCCGACTTCGGCCCGCTCAACCAAACGCGGCGTATGCGATACATCCCGGTCTCGGCCACCAACACAAACGATTGGTCCGGACTGACGGCGACGCCGTTTGCGAAGTAAATATCGCGCAACAACGTGCGTGGCTTTTGCGTCTTCGGATCCCACGCGAGCAGGCGGCCGTTGGGTTGATGCTCGAGCAGGTCGCTGACGTGCTCTGTCATCGGAAACTTGTGCGACGCCTCGGTGAAATAGATCGTTCCATCCGCCGCCACGTCGAGATCGTTCAAACAACCAAACTTCACGCCGTCAGCTTCATCGGCCAGCAGCCTGATTTCGCCGACTCTGTTTATCGACAACAATCCTCGCCACGCGTCGGCAACGATTAAATTTTCGTCACGATCAAAAACGAGCCCGAGCGGACGGCCCTGCGTGTTGGCGAACACGCGCGGCTCCGAACCATCGGGCCAGAGTTGCATTATGCGGCCGTCCTCAAACCCGCCGTAAATCCTTCCTCCAGGATCAATCGCCACGTCTTCGGGCGCGTGGCCCTGGCCAAGACTCAACCGCTCCACCGGCGCGAGACGCGAATTCTGTTCGTATGGACCAGTCAATCCCGGATTGGCCGGCGGCGTCCACGCAGCGGGCGCGATCGGCACGGGCGCAAAAAAGAGGTACACCAGCGCGGCGGCGAGGACAGCGACGATGAAGACGAGTACGTTTCGTTTCAAAATTTTTAGAGGGTGAAGTTAACGTTCGCCGCGAGATTTTTCGACCTGAGTTTCCAATTCAACAACCAGGTTCCGAATGCCCGGCTGGTCTATCGGCTCGATCAGTCGCAGTGCTTCGTCAAGGATGCGTCGTTGATGTTCGGGCCAGTTTGGCTTGCCGGCAACACTGCCCAGTTCGCCGTTGTAAAGCGCCACACGTGGCGGTCGCACCATTTCAGCGATGTCTTTCAAAACCGCAAGCGTCATCGTCGGAATACCCGCGAGCTCAATTGATCGCGCCACGAGGCCAACCGATTGATGACACAGCCTCGACGCGGGCACCAGCAACGCCGCCTGCACTTCGTAGCGATTGATTCTCTCCAACAACGCGGGCACTAGCTCGTCTGAGATCCGCGCCGCATCGGGAATGAAACCACTAAAGCTCCAGAAGACGGGATTGAGTTGACCGATGATGCCGTTGTTCTCGAATTCACGCAGCCGTTCGATAGGAACCTCGGCGTTCATGTCCTGCTGCACGGCAGCCGGATCGTAACCGCGCGCGGAGTAACGAAGATCTTCGCCTTCGACGTCTACCGGAATCTCTTTGAAAGTCGCGTCTGAATCGTCGGCAAACGCCGGCGTCCCATCAATGTAAGCGCCCGCCGAAGTAATCAATGCGAGATTCAACATCGGCAGCGCACGCCGCGCGGGCGTGAACGGCGCACGGCGATTGCGCACAAAAGGATAATCGCCACTCACGTCGCCATCGCGGGTCGATCCACCACCCTGTTTCCAGTCGGCAAAACGCCGCCGCCAACCATCAATATCTTCGATGATCTCCACCTACTTCGCTTCTCCCTTTGCAGTTACTGGCGTGCTTCGCACCATCAGCACCAGCGCGACCAGGGCCGCAATCATAGCAAGCGAGAGCACAATCACCGAATACCCGTGCAGGCTATTGAACGCCGCGCGACGCGCGTCATCCGCTGCCAACTGATCGATCGGCAGGATCATCGTTGCTTTGATGGCGCGCATGCGGGCCGCAATCACCCAGTGGCCCAGCGCCGTCGTCAACGCCATCACGGCAACGCAAACGCCCTCTGCAAGAAAGCTCTTTCGTCCGGTTGAATCGCGCCGCACAAATATCGTTATCGCGAGCAACAACGCGATCACAAACCCCGTCAGATTTACGACTGAAAGCGCACGCGAAACGATCGCGCCCGCTATCTCGCTCGTGTTCGGCAAGCTATACAGTCGCAAAACTCCAAACGCCGCCGGCGCGACCACAGCACTGAAAAACAGCGCCACGCCAAACCAAGCGGACAGCAACACCAGTCGGGTAGAATTCATAATGCGCACGGTACCCTCCTATTCAAACTCATCAACCGCAGCCAACAGCCGAATTTTCGGGGGCACAATCTCGGGCCTCGTCAACTCGCGCGGATCGGGAACACTTAACAACCACGACAACGCCGAATCAAGTTGCGCCTGGTAATTCTCGAGGTCCAACGACATAAACACCGGACATCCCAAACGCGCAAACTTCTCTTTCGCACGCAAATACATCTGCCTTGCCGCGCCCGGACGGCCGATGTCCAGATGATGAAACGCCACCGCCGATTGAATCATCGCCTGGAGAAACAGTTTCTCCTGTGGTCCAACCTCGCCCATCCAGCGCTCTTCCCACGCGTCGTGCGCCGCATGAAACTCGCCGGCGTTGTAAAGATCGATGCCGGCGATGTATTCGACCGGATACGCGGCAATGTGCGCGTCGGAATACGGAGCTTCAGTCTCGACTTCAGCCATGGGTTCTTTGCGCATTCAGTCGTGCGGCGATGACTTTCGCGGCGGTGGCGCCGGCGCCGGTTGCGCCACTGATCGTCGGCGCTATCGGATTCGAAACGTCACCCGCGGCGAACACCATCGTCATGCTCGTCTCCTGTTCGCTGTTCACAGCAACATAACCCTGCTGGTCCAACTGCAACTGTTCGCGAAACAGATCCGTGTTCGGCTCGACGCCGATGCGAATCAGCACGCCGCGCACGGCCAACTGAAACGGCTTCAATGCTTCTTTGCGCAGGATCTCAACTGCTTCAACACGACCAGCGCCGAAGATATTCGTCACGACTGATTCCGTAAAAACCGTCACCGCGTGATTTGGTTGCAATCGTTCGGCAAACTCACGCCGCGCGCGCAGCTTCCGCCCGCGATGGACCAGCGTCACGGTCGGACAAACTTCCGCCAGCAGTAACGCATTTTCCACCGCCGCATCGCCGCCGCCAATCACGCAAACGTCCTGGCCGGCAAACTGCTCGCGGTCGCGAGTCGCGGATTCGATTATTCCTTTTCCCGCAAACTCTTTCTCGCCCGGAATGTTCAGCGTTCGCGGCCGCACGCCCGTAGCGAGAATAATCGCGATCGCCTGCAACTGCTCACCGCTGCGCAACGAAATCCGTTTCGCGCGCAGATCGAGCGCGTCGATCTCAGTTCCCCGCCAGAGATCAAACCCCGCGTCCTCGACGTCTACGGAGAAGAGTTTGAGTAGTTCTTCTCCGTTGCGTGCTTTTACGCCAAGGTAGTTGTTGATGGGATTGAAAACGCGATGCAGTTGCCCGCCGATCTCATCGGCTTGTTCGAGCACGAGCGTATCCAGGCCCAATTCATCGCACCAGAAAGCCGCGGACAAGCCCGCTGGTCCAGCGCCGATGATGATCACGTCATGCATGTTGAGCCTGGCGCGTCGTCAACGCGTCGAGCACTTGCTCCGGTTCCAGTCTCGATACAGCCAAAGATCCATTTTTATCCAAAAACTTCACGGCTGACGTCATCTCGCGACTATCCTTGCTCCACTGGCCGTTGCGATTCGTTTCCTTCTCATTTAGTGCGTACAGCGCGTTAGTAAGGTCACGTCGCGCAATGCGCGGACGCACCACGGTTTCAGCCCACGAGTAGTAGGGATAATCAAGCCGATAAAACCAACCACCGTCAGCAGGAATACCGATCAGAAAAAGCTCGCCATGCGCATACTTCGAAATCGCCGTGAACGGAGCGGAATGCTTCGTTGGACTAAACCCGCCACCGTGAAAAATATCCGGCGCGAGTGTCACCACTGAGATCTTCGAATCGCCATACTCACGCACTTGCGATCGTCCACTCTCAAAACTCTCCAACGCATCCGCTACAGCCTTCCAACCCTCACGCCAGAGCGGCTCGTACGCATTCACGTTCGTCAGTAACCGTTCGACTTCCGGAAACACCAACTCGTACGCCAACGCATCGTTCTCCGCGACGCGAGTAGCCATCTCGCGCCCGGCAAGCATTTGCGCCAACGGCGAACCATCATCATTGTTCGGACTCGACTGTTCCGCACCCTGTATCGCGATACTAACCCGCACACCGTCGTCACTCGAATGCTCTGAAAAGTCTCCCGCTTCCGCGGCGGCGATCAACAAGGCGCGATATTCCAGCGCACGTTCGCCCGTCAGCACGGTCCAACACGACAACACACCATCACAATCGAAATGATTGTTCGTAACCAAATCGATGCCTTTCGTAAACGAATCGCGATCCGGCGACGCGACGAGATTCAGCGCAATTTCCGTTGACGTATCCGCCCGCAGTTCTGCGGGCGTCTCGTTGTCTGCCCAATGTGAGAAGTGAATGCTGTTGGGGACCGTTCCGTCGACCGACAACTTAGGCGTGTTTTCAAGGGCGTCGGTGTAAAATTCGAATCTCATGTCAGCAGAGTGTAGCGCACGCAAGCCGCAAACGCGTAAGATACCGGGGCCATGGAAGAGATCACTGCAACCGAACTAAAACAACGCCTCGACAACGGCGAAGACATTCAAATTATCGACGTGCGCGAAGATAACGAATTCGCCTTCAACCGCATTCCAAACGCCGTGCACATTCCGCTCGGCCAGGTGCTGTCGCGCATGAACGAGATCGATTCAAACCGCGAAACCGTCGTGCACTGCAAGATGGGAGGACGCAGTGCCCGCGCGATCGACGCACTGCAACGCACCGGCTTCACCGGCAAGCTCGCTAATTTGAAAGGTGGAATTCTCGCCTGGTCTGACGAAGTCGATCCGAGCGTACCGAAGTATTAATTATTTCGTAATTCCTTCGAGCTCGATAAAGCGGCTGAGCTTCGTGATCACCATGCCGTCTTCACACTCAAGCCGGCACGAGAGCGCGGGACGATCGCTCTGCTCGGTCTGCCCGTTGAGGTGGTACCAGATCTGGCAATTGGTACACTCGCCGTTCCAGCAGAAGTCGCCGTAAGAGATGGTGTTGATTGAAAGGTACTGAAAACAGCGCAGCAACCGGTTCTTCTCCGGCACACTGACTTTCCTGCCCACGATTTCGATACTGACAAGCTTCTCGTAAGGATCCAGCAAATCGGCAGCCGAGTCGTCCAGCCCGTTGCTGGCTGCGCTTTGTTCACTCATAGGCAGCGGCAGTATAATCGCTCCCTGCGTTAATTTGTAACTAAAACGCCGGGGGTTAACGATTTGGCCTTAGTCATCTATACCAAGCCGGGCTGTCCATACTGCCAGCAAGCGCGCGACCATTACACCGAGAAGGGAATTCCCTTCATCGATTACGACGCGCAAAACGATAAGGCGCGCCGCGCCGAGATGTTCTCTTACTCGGGCGGCGATCCGACAGTCCCGTGCATAGTGGAAGACGGTAAATACATAGGTTCCGGTTGGGGAAACCCGCCACGTGGTTGAACTGTTCACGACTAAGCCGGCCGTGCGCCGGCTTCCGAAAACAAAACCTGTCTCCCTCTCACAATCTGACTCGATGAGGAAGGTGCATCATGCGCAACAAATACATTCACCTTTTATTGGTCGTGTTTTGTGTATCATCCATGCTTTCAAACAACGGCGCATTGAGAGCACAATCAAAGGAGGGTTCCGCGCCGGGTAAAGCACCAATGGCAGAGAAGAAGACCAAGACGACAAACATTCACGGCGACACACTGGTCGACGACTATTTCTGGCTCCGTGAGAAAAACAATCCCGCGGTGATCGAGCATCTGAAGGCTGAAGAGGCGTACACCGAACAGGTGATGAAACCTACCGCCGCGCTGCAAGAGAAGATCTACAAAGAGATGCTCAGCCACATCAAGCAAACGGACACGAACGTGCCGTATCGCTGGGGCGATTACTTCTACTACAGCCGCACCGAGGAAGGTAAACAGTATCCGATTTACTGTCGCAAACGCGGCAGTCTCACCGCGCCCGAAGAGGTCGTGATCGATCAAAACGAGCTCGCCAAAGGGCAGAAGTTCATGAGCATCGGATTGTTCGTGCCGAGCGACGATGGAAATCTTCTGGCTTACAGCACTGACAACACCGGCTACCGGCAGTACACGCTGCAAATTAAGAATCTCAAAACCGGCGAACTACTGCCCGAGCGCATCGAACGCGTCAACTATGTCGCGTGGGCCACTGACAACAAAACGTTCTTCTACGTGACTGAAGATCCGGTCACCAAACGCAGCGACAAGTTTTTCCGTCACGTGATCGGTACTGACAAGAACGATCTCGTTTACGAAGAGAAAGACGAACTGTTTGATCTGGGCGTCGGCCGCTCGCGCGATAAAGCCGTGATCCTGCTTCACTCGTTCAGCAAAACGTCAACCGAGGCTCTTTACCTGCCGGCAAACGAGCCGAATGCCTCGTTGAAAGTCATTCTGCCGCGGCAGGCGGAACACGAGTACGACGTCGATCATCGTGACGGTCTTTTCTATATCCGCACTAACAAAGGCGCAAAAAACTTCCGCGTCGTGACCGCGCCCGTAAACGATCCGTCTGAGAAAAACTGGAAAGAGTTTGTGGTGCATCGTCCGGCGGTGAAAGTTGAGGGCGTGGATCTGTTCGCGGAACACGCGGTGTTGTCCGAGTGGGAAAACGGACTGCAACAGCTCGAAGTCATCAATTTCAAGACGAACAAACGCAACAACATCAAGTTTCCGGAACCGGTTTACGCCGCGGGTTTGACGTCGAATCGCGAGTACAACACGTCGGTTGTGCGCTACGTCTACAACTCTCTCGTAACACCAAACTCGTATTTTGACTACGACATGAACACCGGCAAGTCCACGCTGTTGAAGCAACAGGAAGTGCCGGGCGGTTTCGATCGTGCGAACTACAAATCGGAACGCGTGTTTGCGACCGCGTCCGACGGCACGAAGATCCCGATGTCGATGGTCTATCGCAAAGGCGTCAAGCTCGACGGTTCCGCGCCGTTGCTGCTTTACGGCTATGGTTCGTACGGCTACTCGATTCCGCCGACGTTCGATTCGAATCGTTTGAGCCTGCTCGATCGCGGTGTGATCTTTGTGATCGGGCACATTCGCGGCGGCAGTGAGATGGGCGAGGAATGGCGTCAGGCCGGCCGCATGATGAACAAGATGAACACGTTCACCGACTTCATCGCCTGTGCCGACGCGCTGGTGAAGATGAAGTACACGTCGAGCGATCGGCTGGTGATTGAAGGCGGCAGTGCGGGTGGTTTATTGATGGGTGTGGTAAGCAACCTGCGGCCGGATCTGTTCAAAGCGGTCGTGTCGCACGTGCCGTTTGTCGACGTGCTCAACACGATGCTCGACGCCACGTTGCCGCTGACGACGAGTGAATACATCGAGTGGGGCAATCCAAATGACAAGCCGGCGTACGAGTACATGAAGAAATACTCGCCGTACGACAACATCGAAAAGAAAAACTACCCGGCTACGCTCGTCAAAGTCTCGCTAAACGACAGCCAGGTGCCATACTGGGAAGGCGCGAAGCTGGTCGCAAAATTGCGTGCGATGAAAACTGACAACAATCCACTGCTGTTGAAGGTAAACTTTGGCGCCGGCCACGGCGGCGCCTCCGGCCGCTACGACGCCCTGCGCGAAGAAGCGTTTGACTTCGCGTTCATGCTCTGGCAAATGGGCATCGCTGATCGCGACCGGGTAACGGAGTAGGACAAAGAAAGGCTTTATAGACCGTCCCAACATGATTGGCTCGACACTGGGGAATTACAAGATCCTCGAGAAGCTCGGTGAGGGCGGTCAGGGAACGGTCTATAAGGCTGTCGATTCGAAGTTAGGCCGCACGCTTGTCATCAAAGTCCTCCCGGCCGAGCTCACTTCCAAAGAGGCAAATCTCAAACGCTTCGAACGCGAAGCGCGGCTCGCATCCGCGCTCGATCACCCGAATATCTGCACGATTTTCGATCTCAACGAGATTAACGGCATCCACTTCATCGCGATGCAGTACATCGAGGGTCGGAACGTGCGGCAATTGGTCAACGGCCGCCCGCTCTCGCTCGAAAGCGCTTTGTCGATCACGTTGCAAACTGCCGACGCACTCGCGGCCGCACATGCGCGCGGCATCATTCATCGCGATATCAAAGCCGGCAACGTGATGGTCACGCCGTCGGGTCAAGTGAAAGTGCTCGACTTCGGACTGGCAAAACTGCTCGACGAAGACGCCGCCCGCACGTCCGGTATTCATCACACGGAAATCACTGAAGTCGGCGTTCCGTACGGCACCGCAACGTACGCGGCGCCCGAACAAGCGCGCGGCGACCGCGTCGATTCACGCGCTGACATCTTCTCTACCGGCGTCCTGCTTTACGAAATGCTGACCGGCACCTGGCCGTTTCAGGGACAGACCGCGGTCGAGGTGCGTCATGCGGTTTTGAACGACGAGCCGAAGCCGATCTCGCAAATGCGTCCCGGCCGCATACCTTCAGGACTGCAGGGAATCATCGATAAGGCGCTCGCGAAAGATCCGCGCGATCGTTATCAAAAGATCTCTTACTTCGCTAACGACCTGCGCGATGTCATTCGCGAGATCGGCGCCGACTCGCTGCCCGGCATCGACGAAAGCGCCATGCCCGTTGCGCCGAAACACATGACGCCACGCAATCCCGTGACGCGCGCGTTACGCTGGCTTAGTGGCGCAAAAAGTCCTGAGCGAGCAGCGGGAGATAGGTCGCCGACGCGCTCGCGCGATTCGCACGACAGCCCGATGACGAGTTTGGGAGATCGTGAACGCAAGAGCGTAGCGATTCTTCCTTTCAAGAACGTCGGCAACGAACGCGAGATCGACTTCTACCAGTTCTCGCTGGCTGACGCCGTGATCACCGAGCTCGCGCGCGTGCGTTCGCTGGTCGTGCGGCCGTCGTCGGTGATCGTTAAGTATCAAAACAAAACCGTCGATCCGGCTGATGCGGGACGCGAGTTGCGCGTCGATGCGATTCTCACCGCGTCTTTCCTGCGCGCCGGAGAACGTCTGCGCGTTACCGCACAACTACTCGACGTTCGCACCAGTGAGATTCTTTGGAGTGAACGAATCGACGCCGACGCCAGCGACATCATCGGCGTGCAGGACACGATCGTGCAGCGCATCGTCGAAGGACTGCGTCTCGAACTAAGCCCCGACGAGAAAGTCCAACTCGCGAGAGGCGCGACGACCGACGCCGCGGCCTCAGAAGAATACCTGCGCGGGCGCGACTGTCTCGCCACGTTCATCTATCACACGATCCAGCGCGAACATCTCGACGCGGCCATCGAACACTTCCGCCGCGCAATCGAGATCGATCCGCAGTTTGCGCTCGCGTATTCAGCGCTCGGCAGTGCTTACGTCAATCGAGTGTTGAAAGGATTGGGCCAGGCCGGCGATCACGAGATGGCGCAGAAGAAGTTTCGCAAGGCGCTGGAGCTCGATCCGAAACTACTCGAGGCGCGCCGCCAAATGGTGTTCATCTATCTCACCGACGGCCAGAAAACGAAGGCGCGCGAGGAGATCGAACTGCTGCGGCGCGAGTATCCGAACGATTCCGGCGTGCAATTCGTTCGCGGTGTGGTTGCGCGGCTCGACGGCGATTACCCGACAGCGCTGCGCAGCTTCGGGCGGATGGCGCTGTTGAATCCGGAAGAAGGCGTGCTTGCGAGCTACAACCGCGCGCGCATCTTTATGTATCAACAAAAGTACGACGAGGCGTTGCGCGAGCTCGACGAAGGCGCCGAGCTCGAACCGGAACATCCGGTGGTTAAAGTGTTTCGCGCGCGTGTGCTTTATTATCGCGGCGAAGTCGACGAGGCGACACAACTGCTCGAACAAGTGCTCGAGAAGCACCCGCAGATGGACGGCATCCGGCCGATTCTCGCGATCTGCCTGAGCGCACAAGGTCAACACACAAAAGCCAACGAACAGTTAACTCAAAAAGTGCGCCAGGTGGCAGAAGGCGATTACGATATCTCCTACTGGCTGGCGTCTGCTTATCTCTTGCAGGGCCGCCAGGTCGAAGCGTTGCGGTGGTTGGAAACGGCGATTCGTCTCGGTAATGAAAACTATCGCTGGTTTGAGTCGGATTCAAACTGGACGGACATGCACGAAGATCCGCGTTTCGTGGAATTGATGACGGAAATCAAGAGTAAAAAGCCGGCAGCCAGGGACCAGACTGCATGAGAACCTTTGTCGTTGGCGACATACATGGCCGATGCGCGCAGCTCCTCAATCTGCTCGATATGCTGCCGCGAGATCCTCAAACCGACACGTTGGTTTTTCTTGGCGACCTGATCGACCGCGGCGCGGATGCGCCGTGTTGTGTGGACCACATCCGCAAGATGTGTCGCGAGAATCCGGAACGCGTTGTCTGCCTGCGTGGCAATCACGAACAGATGTTGATGGATTTTCTCGAAGGTCACTCGTCAATCTGGCTAACGCCGGTAACGGGTGGCGAGCGAACGTTTGAGCAGTACACGCTACATCCAGTGCGCGCGCAAACGGAGGCGGATTTGGAAGAGATGCGGCGCTTGTTTGAAGAGAAGTTTCCGCCGGAACATCTCGAGTTTATGCAGAGCCTGCCGTTTTATCACGAAGACGAGCACGCGATTTACGTTCACGCGGGGTTGGATGAAGGCAAGCATCCGAGTGAGAGCTCGCCGATGTCGCTCTTGTGGTTGCGCGATATGGACTTCTACAAAAACTATCGCGGCAAGCCGTGCGTGTTTGGTCACACGCCCACGCCGCTACTGCCGCTGCGTGGACGCCTGGGACGGCACGGCATTTATATTTCTCACAGCGCGGTCGGACTCGATACCGGCTACAACCACCAATCGCCTTTGAGTTGCCTCTCGCTGCCTGACTTCAATCTCTACCAAACCTTCGCCGACGGCCGCGAAGAGACTTACCAGATCACTTCGTTCATTCCCGAGCAGTTGCGTGAGATGCAACGCCGCGCGGGGCTTTCTAATTGATTTAGATCCCTGTCCTTTGACCTCACGCTTAAGGCACGCAACGCTGTTCGCGTAACGGAATCAGATCCACGTTCGTCAATTTGCGCGTCGCGGGATCCAGTCCTATTCGAAGAGCCATAGGACCACCGTCACACGTCAATCGCAGAGTGCTGCTGCGCGTACCGTTTCCACTCAACGTCTCGCCGAGTTTGCAACTACCCCAGGCCGCTGCCGCCGTGAACTGCCGGCGCATTCGTTCGCTATCAAACTTCGGCGCTGCGACTGCCTCCACGGCTTTAAGGTCCCACGCACCGAGCAGCTTTACGAGTAGCTCGGCGGTCTTTGTCATCTCCGCGTCGGGCGGCATCACAGGCGCTATGCCAATGGCCTGAATCGTGGGAGGCATTGTGGGCGCCAAGGTGATTCCGACATCGAGCCAGCCACGGTCGCACTCCATCTTCCAACTCCCACGCAATGCGTTCTCAGGATCGATCGACGTTGCGGGCCGGCAAGTTCCATGATCCTTCGCGAGCGCCTGCCAACGTGTCTTGCGTGTTTCCAATGGCGTATCAAGAGACACGTTATCAGCCATGATGCGATTCGCGAGCGCATCGTCCCACTTGATGATCAACTGCGAAATGTCTGCTTGCGCTTTCAGCAGTGCGG